>NZ_DKJH01000031.1:0-75554 GCF_002454655.1 Methylophilus sp. UBA6697 | reverse complement strand
AAAAAGCCCGCAATTGCGGGCTTTTTATTTAAACGTTTTGATTTTAAGCGAGGCGCTGGCTTAAGCGCTGCGTTTGCGGATCCAGAAGGTGAATACGCCTTCGGCTTCTTGTGTGTCCAGCAAGGTATGGCCAGTTTGGCGGCAAAAGGCGTCAAAGTCTTTTTTGGAGCCAGGATCTGTGGCAGTGATTTTCAGTACCTGTTCAGCGGTCAACTCATTCAGGGCCTTTTTGCAGCGCAGGATGGGCAATGGGCAGTTCAAGTTGCGGGCATCAAGATCTTTATCAAATTGCATGAGCTTTCCTGAAAATAAGTTAAGCCGCTTGTATGGGTAGGCCTGCACGCGCCCAAGCCAAGATGCCGCCTGCGAGATGTGAAACATCGGTGCGGCCTTGTGCCAGGGCAAATTCGCCTGCGGACACCGAGCGCACGCCGCTACGGCAATAAAACACAATTTTTTTGTCTTGGGGAAACTGGTCAAAGACGGCGGTCAGGTTGCCTAAAGGCACATGCAGTGCGCCGGGCAAAATGCCGGAAACCAGCTCGTGATCATTGCGGATATCAACAAGCAGCAATGATGGATCGTTTAGTAATGGGTGTAACTCATCCGGTGTTAAGTGTTTTAATGACATCAACAAACCCAGAAAAAGAAGTGCGCCGAGAGGCAGGTAAGGAAGTGGTGGCCAGAGGCAGAATCGAACTGCCGACACGAGGATTTTCAATCCTCTGCTCTACCGACTGAGCTATCTGGCCAACAGCAATTTGGGCATGTCCCGAATCGCAAGACGCGCATTATAGCAAAGATCGCCAAGAATGCACACAAAAGATAAAAAAAATCCTGATATGCTGCACATGGGTTATTTTATGCCGCTTGCGAGCTGGTTGAATCATGCTCAGTGTGGCCGGTTTGGCAGTTTATTGAAACAATCTGCGCCAGGGTGAGTCACAAAAGTGAGGGCTGGTTAATGGTATTGGGTGAGTGTAGAAAGTAGGATGAAGCGGATGTCGAATGCCATCATGATTTTGGGTGAAGTGCTGGGAGATGTGTTTCCCGAACAAACCATTATAGGCGGCGCGCCTTATAACGTCGCCAGGCATTGCCATGCCTTTGGGCTGGAGGTGCATTTGCTGACGGCGGTGGGCAAAGATGCGCTCGGCGAGCGTATTGTTGCCGAGATGCAGGATTGCGGCTTGTCGATTGCTGGCGTGCAAGAGTCTGATAGTTTGCCCAGCGGGCAGGTCATGGTGCATTTGGGCGCACACGGTCACCGCTTTGAAATCCTGGATCAGCAAGCCTACGATGACTTGCAGTGGCCGCCGGTACAAGCCTTAACCAAGCAGCATCCGCCACGCCTGGTCTATATCGGCTCACTGGCATTGCGGCATGCGCCCATGCAGGCGCTGGCTGACCAATGGCTAAAAATGTGTACAGCCACGGTTTTTTGCGACATTAACCTGCGTGCGCCATGGTATGACGCGCACAGCCTGCGCCAGGTACTGCAGGCCGCAGATATCCTGAAGATTAATCATGAAGAGTTGCCGGAGGTGTGCGCGCTGGTGGGCTTGCCTGTGTCGTCAGATATTAACGACCTGGCGCGGCAGTTGCTAATGGTGTTCGGTTTGAGTGAGGTGTTTGTTACCTGTGGCGAGCAGGGCAGTTTCTGGCTGGATGCTTATGGCAATGGTTTTAGAGCGCCACCGATGAAATTGCAATCGCCTTTTGTCGATAGCGTGGGGGCGGGTGATGCGTATACGGCAGTGGTTATTCGCGGGTTGCTGGCTGGCTGGTCGCGGCAAACCATGCTGACACGTGCCGCCTGGTTTGCCGCCTCGATTTGCGGCATTCGTGGTGCGGTGCCAGCCCAGGCAGGTTTTTATGATGATTTCTTATAGCTTGTATCTAGGCCGTGAGTCGGAAATTAATTCATAAAAACAGAAGCTTAATCCTATAAAAGACTATGCAAGGCAGGGACTTGCCGATATAATGCGCGGTTCGTGTAATTTGAATGTCGGCGTGGTAAGGCAAATAGGTTGCTTGGCTGCCGCGACATTGACGCTAACTCAAAGGAAAAAAGATGGCTGTTACCGCAGAACAATCCGCAAAAATCATTAAAGAATACCAACGCAGTGAAGGTGATACCGCAAGCCCGGAAGTACAAGTGGCTTTGTTGACTAACCGTATCACTTACCTGACTGAGCACTTCAAATCCAACAAAAAAGACAACCACTCACGTCGTGGTCTGTTGGCCATGGTTAGCCAGCGTCGTCGTTTGCTGGACTACCTCAAAGGTAAAGACGTTAGCCGCTATCAAACGCTGATCGAGCGCTTGAACCTGCGTAAATAATTTGGTTGAAGTGTGACACTTAACACTGTTCACTTTTAACGAAATAAAAGCCGATGGCATGGTGATTGCCTCGGCTTTTTTGCTTTAAAAAATCACCAAAAACGCGGTGGCTTCTGTGAGTGCGTTGCAACTGGATAAGCAGGTGCAGCGTGTTGATGGAAGTCACCACAAATCGGGAAATACAGCCGTCGCGCGTCGGGCAACCCAATGAGGAGCGCTTAAGCGCAGTAAGCGAATGCTGTATTTTCATTATTGAGATTGGCTATTAGGTAGTGAATAGCCATGGTAGAGAAAAGGAAAAATATGTTTGAAATTACTAAAAGAAGCATCCCGTTTGGTGCGCATACCCTGACATTGGAAACAGGTGAAATTGCACGCCAATCTGATGCGGCAGTGATCGTCAGCTACGGGGATACCGTTGTGCTGGTGGCTGTGACTGCCAAGCGAGAAGTGAAAGAAGGTCAGGATTTCTTTCCATTGACCGTGGATTACCAAGAGAAGACTTATGCGGCTGGCCGTATTCCTGGTGGTTTCTTCAAGCGCGAAGGCCGTCCTTCTGAAAAAGAAACACTGACTGCACGTTTGATCGACCGTCCATTGCGTCCGCTGTTCCCTGATGCCTTCTATAACGAAGTGCAGGTCGTGGCGACGGTGTTGTCACTGGATCCGGAAATTGATTCCGATATCCCGGCTGTCATCGGTGCCTCTGCGGCATTGGCATTGTCTGGTATTCCTTTCTACGGCCCATTAGGTGCGGCACGAGTAGGTTATATCAATGGTGAATACGTATTAAACCCTGATGTTTCATTGCTGAAAGACTCTGCATTGGACCTGGTGGTTGGTGCAACTGAATCTGCGGTGATGATGGTTGAATCTGAGGCCAAAGAGCTGTCTGAAGAAGTGATGTTGGGCGCGGTTGTCTTTGGTCACGAGCAAATGCAACCAGTGATCAAAGCCATCAACGAAATGGCTGCAGAAGCCGGTAAAGATGCCTGGGACTGGACACCGCCAGAGCCAGACACTGCGTTGATCGAAAAAGTGGCTGCGATTGCTGCTGACGACATCAATGCTGCGTTCAAGATCAAATCTAAAGGTGAGCGTTCTTCCACACTGGACGAAATCAAGTCACGTGTCATGGGTACCTTGATTACGGAAGAAACTTCTACGCTGGAAGCAAACAAGATTAAAGATGAGTTCTTTAAACTGGAAGCCAAAACCGTACGTAGCCAGATCCTGAACGGCGAGCCACGCATTGACGGCCGCGACACACGCACTGTGCGCCCGATCACCATCCGCTCAGGCGTATTGCCACGTACACACGGTTCTGCCCTGTTTACACGCGGCGAAACACAAGCGCTGGTAGTCGCTACATTGGGTACTGGCCGTGATGAGCAAATCATTGACGCACTGTCTGGTGAGTACACTGACCGCTTTATGTTGCACTACAACATGCCTCCGTATGCGACTGGTGAAACAGGCCGTGTGGGTACACCTAAGCGCCGCGAAATCGGCCACGGTAACCTGGCTAAACGTGCTTTGAAAGCAGTATTGCCTAAAAAAGAAGACTTTGACTACACCATGCGTGTGGTGTCAGAGATCACTGAGTCTAACGGTTCTAGCTCCATGGCGTCTGTCTGTGGTGGTTGCTTGTCCCTGCTGGATGCTGGTGTGCCATTGACTGCACACGTCGCTGGCGTGGCAATGGGCCTGATCAAAGAAGGCAACCGCGTGGCTGTACTGACCGACATTCTGGGTGACGAAGACCACCTGGGTGATATGGACTTTAAAGTGGCTGGTACCGACAAAGGCGTGACCGCCCTGCAAATGGACATCAAAATCACCGGTATTACAGCACAAATCATGCAAGTGGCACTGGCGCAAGCCAAAGAAGGCCGCGCGCACATTCTGGGCTTGATGAAAGAGGCTGTGTCAGGTGTTAACACCGAAATGTCACAGTTTGCACCACGCATCATCAGCATGAAGATCAATCCGGACAAAATCCGTGACGTGATCGGTAAAGGTGGCGCAGTGATTCAAGCACTGACCAAAGAAACCAACACCAGCATCGACATCGAAGATGACGGTACCGTGAAAATTGCATGTACCAATGCGGATGAAGGTGCTGAAGCCCAACGTCGTATTGCACAGATCACCGCTGAAGTTGAAGTCGGCCAGATCTACGAAGGCCCAGTGGTCAAGATTCTTGATTTCGGTGCTGTCGTGACTTTGTTGCCAGGTAAAGATGGCCTGGTACACATTTCACAAATCGCCCACGAACGCGTCAAAGCGGTGAGCGATTACCTCAAAGAAGGTGACATTGTGAAAGTGAAAGTGGTTGAGCTGGATGACAAAGGTAAAGTGCGTTTGAGCATGAAAGCGTTGATCGATCCACCTGCAAGAGAAGAAGCGCCAGCGGCTGAATAAGTCGTGTGTTGTTAAAAAAAGCCCGCGTCAGCGGGCTTTTTTGTGTCTGTCTCTCATGAAGTAGCGGGTAAAAATATGTTTGCGTCAATATACGTATAGGTCATTGTGGTCCACTGCTTCATAATGCCGTCGTATGAATAATAAAAAAAAAATCATACGATAGAGGATATGTACACCGATGACAAAATATTCAAAGATTGCCATGGCGATGGCAGGGTTGTTTGCCAGCGTACCCACGCTGGCTAATGAGTCTATAGACTTGGAGGAAATCCAGGTGCGCGCGCATTACGACAACGCTGTTGGTTCATCAGATGCGGCCAGTGAAGGTAAAGTCAACGCTAGCCTGATTAAGAACCGGCCAATTGCACGCATTGGCGAGATACTTGAATTCGTGCCGGGCATGATCGTGACCCAGCATAGCGGCAGCGGTAAAGCCAACCAGTTTTACCTGCGTGGTTTTAACCTCGACCACGGCACAGACTTTGCCACCTATGTGGACGAAATGCCGGTGAATATGCGCACCCATGCGCACGGCCAGGGCTATACCGATTTGAACTTCCTGATCCCCGAGCTGGTCAGCCATTTGCATTACAAAAAAGGCCCTTACTCGGCAGAAGAGGGTGACTTTTCATCGGCGGGCGCGGCGCATTTGCATTTGCTGAATCAGTTGCCACAGGGGATCGCCAGCCTGACGGTGGGGAGCTACGATTA
Organism: Methylophilus sp. UBA6697; assembly: GCF_002454655.1. Lineage (NCBI taxonomy): Bacteria > Pseudomonadati > Pseudomonadota > Betaproteobacteria > Nitrosomonadales > Methylophilaceae > Methylophilus > Methylophilus sp. UBA6697. Next base: position 70,075 of record NZ_DKJH01000031.1, on the reverse strand, counting down.
CCAGCGCATGCTGCTGGCAAACTCTGTGGCTTTGCAACAAGGCCATTTACTCTATGCGCTGGATGTCAATCACTATGATGGCCCCTGGCAGGTGGCAGAAGGCGTCAGGAAATACAATGGCTTGCTGCGTTACAGCGAGGGCGATGCACGCGATGGTATGACGCTGACTGCAATGGCGTATAAGAACCGCTGGAATTCGACCGACCAGATTCCATTGCGTGCTGTACGCAGCGGTCAAATCGGGCGTTTTGATGCGATTGACCCGAGTGATGGCGGCGACTCGTCACGTTACAGCCTGTCGTTTGCCAAGCACCACCGTGATCAGCATGGTGGCTGGCAAATCAATGCCTATGCCGTCCGCTCCAAGCTTGATTTATTCGGCAACTTTACCTATTTTCTAAGTGATCCTGTCAATGGTGACCAGACTGACCAAAGTGAACAGCGCACCATGCTGGGCCTCAACCTGAGCAAGTCGTGGCTAGGTGAAATTGCCGGTATGGCGATGGACAATAAACTGGGCTTGCAAACACGGTATGACAAGTTGTCACCAGTGGCGCTCTACAAGACGGCGCAAACGCAGCGCTTGTCACAGATACGGTCAGATAAGGTAGAGGAAAGCAGTGCCGGTGTTTATGCTGAAAACACGCTATGGTGGCATGAGAAGTTACGCACGGTGGCAGGCTTACGTTATGATCGCTACCAGTTCGATGTCAAAAGCAGCCTGGCAGGTAACGCGGGTCATGTCGGCGATGGCATTACCTCACCCAAGTTTTCGGTCATTTTCGGGCCGTGGGCGAATACAGAATTCTTCTACAATATTGGCAAAGGTTTTCATAGCAACGATGCACGCGCTGCCACGCAAACTCGCCTGCTAGATGGTTCAGCTGCCTTGCCGGTTACCCCCTTGGTGAGCACTCGTGGCAGCGAGATCGGCGTCAGAAGCGAGTGGGTGCCTGGCCTGCAAAGCTCCTTGGCCATCTGGCAATTGGATATGGACTCCGAATTATTATTTGTTGGCGATGCCGGTGAAACCGAACCCAGTCGCGCCAGCCGCCGCTATGGTGTGGAGTGGAATAACCATTATGTCGTCAACGACTGGCTATTGCTCGATATGGATATTGCACTCTCCAAAGCCCGCTTTAGAGACCACGACCCAGCAGGGCAATACATCCCCGGCGCAATCAACAAAGTGGCCTCCCTGGGGGCGACAGTGACAAACTGGGGCAACTGGTTTGGCAGCATGCAATTACGCTACTTTGGCCCGAGGGCACTGATAGAAGATAATTCTGTGCGCTCAAACGCCACGTTCCTTACCTATGCCCGCATCGGCTACCGGTATAATCAACGCACCAGCCTGACACTGGATGTGTTTAACCTGTTTGACCGCAAGGCCAGCGATATCGACTATTACTATGAGTCGCAACTCAAAGGCGAGGCTGCACCGGTCAATGATATTCACTTTCACCCGGTAGAACCCAGAGCTGCACGACTCACATTGACCTATCAGTTTTAGCGAGGACTTAGCCCATGCGACGCATCACGATTTCTGTTGAGGACGACCTGGCCGACGCCTTTGACCAATTGGTCGCCGTTCGGGCCTACGTCAACCGCTCAGAAGCTTTTCGTGACCTCGTGCGTAAAGCACTCGATGAGGCTGTGATTGAGGATGCCGATCACGCGCAGGCCGAGTGTGTTGCCTCGCTCAGTTATGTTTATGATCATCACGAACGCCAGCTCGCCAGCCGGGTAAATCAACTACAACACGACCATCATGACGTGATTATCACTGCCCAGCATGTGCATTTGGATCATGACAACTGCATGGAGACGGTGATTCTAAAAGGCAAGATTGGCGAGGTAGAAGCGTGTGTAAATGCAATCTCGTCACAGACTGGGGTGACGCATGCAAAGGTGCATATTATCCCGAGGTAGACGCAAACTTTCGATGCGCTCATATGAAGCGGCTCTGGCTTAAGTGGTCAAAGGTTTCTTGACTTACTGCCGTGATTTGATTTTGCAGTTGTACTAATGAGAGCATCTCGTTTACAACAGCCCCAACCCTTTGGCTTCAAGGTGTGATATGTAGTTAAACTCCTTGAACTCCACTTTAAACTCTTTTCCACTTCGCTTGCCCTGCCAGAACTTTACTGATTGATTTTGTCCACGCAAAATGAGGCAGATAATTTCCAATGCTTCTTGGGAAATTTCAGGGCCAAAATATACTCCAGTTAGCGCATTAGCCTCGTAGTGATAAAGTGTATTTTTTTGTTGATGAATAATTCTCCACTCCTGCTCATATGACCATGAGGACGGTTTTATGCAGAAAAAATCAGCCACTAAATCAAGGTCAGTATCATTATCATGATTGGTATCTGTTAGAAACGGCGTTATTGATGTTTCTGGTATCCGTTCATGATAGCTAACTCTTTTTGCAGATGAGAATGGTTGAAAGTCAGTAGAAAACTCTAAACAAAACCCTTTGTAACTTCCACCATAATGAGCCCACATTAGTAAATCATCATTTTTTTCCGAAAAACAAGTAACCCCTCTCTCAATTAAAAAACGATTAATTGTTTCTTTAATGACCTTTTTGCCGCAATTCTCCAGCATGTCCTGTAAGTCACTAATACCTTTTCTATTTAACTCATTTTTAACATTGGTAGGTATTGTTGGGTCGGCAAGATATCTTTTTCGTATTTCTTCTACCTCACTTTGATTTGGGCGCTTTACAAAGGGGTTCGTTGCACAGTCATACGGGTCATTGAAGCTAAGCGGTGAGTTAAAGAAGATGCCATGCGCTTTTAAGTTTTCAAGCGAGCGCGATTCGAATGCCTGATATTTGTAGAGTCTAGAAGGTAATCTGATTTTGCTCATAGATTGATTGTCATTAAAAGCAATTAAACATCTTTACGAAGAGGTATTTGTCTCTCTCCTCATGCTAGCGAATCTGTATATTTTTGTTTCAATCTCCCTTTAACTTCATCTCTCAAACTTCCTCGAGAGGGTACGCCTTAAGTGAGTTGTTAATCTAATTTCCTCAGACATTGTAAAAGCCTAATAAATTGATTCTGGTAATTCTGAGTATCGCGAAAGTCTGCAACTACCCTATTCAGAATTTCTTGTTTTAGTGCAGCTCGTTTTGGCGACCATTCATTAAAAATGTAATCGTCAATCGCTATTGGGATAATTAAAGATTCGCCACCTTCTCTAGCTTCTCTTTCCAGCGTCTTTTCGATTTCATTTTGAACACCATTTCTATTTAGTGATTGAGATGAGCAAATAAGTATAACTCTGTCATAGTCATCAACTTTTCGCATGGTTGAATGCAATTTTTCACCAAAAGAAGCATCAATTGGAAAGAAGAATGTAGTAACGCCATTTCTCTGTAAGTCAGCATTAAGTTTCTTTGCAAACTCCTCATCGGGGCCGCCGTAACTTATAAATGTGGATTGCATTAGTGACCTTAGCTGGTTTGGGTTAAGCGACCTTATTGAGTCAATTATGTACATAGCAGAAATACTGGGAATCCCCGTTTTCTCTAAAAACTCTCTAACTTCGGGTACAGGGTCTACTTTAAGTGGGCTCAGTTTAGAGGAGTGTAATGTTTTTGTTATTGATTGGTAATCTACTGACGACTGTCCCTGATGTCTTGCGTTAGAAGTGCTAAAAAACGATAGGTCAGTATTGATGAAAATTGTTCTTTCAAGAGTCGGATTAATTAAGTCACTATGCGATATAGATAAGCGATCTAATTTTGTGTTTCCAAAATAGGGTTTAATAATTTGTGAATTGTTAAATTCTAAATTCAACAAATTTGAATTTTCAAAATTGATATTTATAACTTTCGAATAGTTAAAGCCACAATCTGTTAGTTCTGATTTAGTGAGGTTGCAATTCTCGAATGTAGATTCAATAAGTTTGTTGCTTATAAGTCTTGAATTTTTGAACGTTGTGTTTTTAATAAATGAATTTATGAAGTAGGTTTTGGTAAAACTTGCATGATCAAATTGCACATCGTAAAACTCACATTTGCTAAATTTTGTTTTGTAGCATTCTGAATTGCTTAAATCCGCGCCACAGACATCTAGATTATGCAAATCTGCATTTTTGAAATTGGTACTAAAAAGCGATGCGTCATCAAGTTTTGTGTTATCAAGAATAGCACCTTCAAATGACGCGAAGTCGAGTCTGGTGTTGGTAAGGTCTGCATTTGATAAGTCACATCCACTGAAATTTGCAAATCTTAAGTCAGCGCCAATCAGCGTACTAGAGCGCAAATTTGAGTTAGCAAACGAAACAAATCTTAAGTCACAGTGGTTAAGGCTTGATCGTTCGAAGTTGGTACGTTTGAAATTAGACTTGAATAATATTGAGTTTGATAGGTTTGCGTCTACTAAATTAAGCCCATTAATTTTTCTAAAAATGACGGGATGTTGCGATGAGAAGAGATTTGATAAATCATTTTCGAATAATTCCGGATGAGTGACTTTTAGAAATGTGTTAAAAATATCTTGATGTTTCAGATTGATGCCGACAAAGTCACGTCTTCCATAACTACTGTCATTTATAAGATCAATCGCATTCATTTGGGCGAGTTTTTAATATGAGAACACCAAGCAGTATATTACTGCTTGGCACGGCGTTGAACTCAATGTATCTAGTTAACATCCCTGTGTGTCTAGATAATCTGCAAAAAAGGCTATTACTTAAGTAGTTACAGAAGCTTTGTGCCCAGTGGAACCGCATGTTCCGGCACACATAAAGTCACTCTTCCTTCTGCATCATGAAAGCCGGTCACCAGGCATTCTGACATCAAGGGCCCGATTTGTTTGGGCGGGAAATTCACCACGGCGACCACTTGTTTGCCGATTAAACTTTCCGGACTGTAAAGCGCTGTGATTTGAGCACTGGATTTGCGTACGCCAATCTCTGGGCCAAAGTCTATCTGCAGTTTGTAAGCGGGTTTGCGTGCTTCGGCAAACACTTCGGCGGCAATCACGCGCCCCACTCTTAACTCTACTTTGGTGAAATCATTCCATTCGATTTGATTCATATGCCCAGCTTTACACTTTAATTTGGAATTAACGAATCAGAGCCGACACAGCCTTGAACTGCGCATGTGTCGCGCCTTGCATAGGTTCAAATAGCATGGATTCGGTATTGGTGATAATGCACCCTGCGCTGCGCATTCTTTCGATGGCGTTATCGCGGTTGGCTTCTGTGCGGGAGATGACGGCGTCTTCTACGATAAACACTTGTTTGCCTGCGGCGAGTGCATCGAGGGCGGTTTGTAGTACGCAAATATGCGTTTCCAGCCCGAAGAGCACGACTTGTGGCGCAACGCTGATGGAGGATTCCTGCAAGGTGGGCTCATGCCAGGCGGAAAAGGCGAGTTTGGCTGTGCGCGGGGTGTATTCAGGGAGTAATGATTGCAGGTCTGGCAAGGTCTCGCCAAGTTTTTCCGGGTATTGCTCGGTGACCCACAGCGGAATATTGAGTAATTGCGCTGCTTGCAGCAAGCGTTGGGTATTCTTGCTCACCGTTGCCATGGTGGCTTCTGGCATCACGGAGCATAGCCGCGTTTGCACATCAATCAACATCCAAATAGCATCTGTGCTGGCTATGGCAGATTTCATGGCTATCTCTTGGTGAGTTGCTGGTCTATGTCCTGCAGGTCGGCTTCGTTGATAATGCCGCTGGCCGTTTTGAGGCGGATGATGCTGACCAGGTAGTTGTAGCGGGCCTGTAGTAAATCGCGTTTGGCGCTAAAGTGTTGTTGTCTGGCATTAAGTAGGTCTACGCTGGTGCGGATGCCGACTTCATAGCCGAGCTTGGTGGCGTCTAACTGGCTTTGGCTGCTTTGCAAGGCCTGTTCCAGTGCCTTGATTTGTGCAATGCTGCTACTCAAGCCTAGGTAAGCACGTTGTGTTTCCAACATGGTCTGGCGGTGGACGTTTTCGAGATCATCCTGTGCTTTCTGCTTGTTGTAAGCCGCCTGCCTGATGCGAGAGTCTACCGCGCCACCCAGATAAATCGGCACGTTGAGCTCTACGCCTATCACCGCATTTTGCAGGTCTGTCCCAAAGCGGTTTTGGCTACCGTTGTAGTGGCTATCGGTGTAGCTGGCGACTGCATCAAGAGTGGGATAGTGTCCGGATTGGGCGATGCTGATATTGCGGTCACTGATTTCAATCTGTGCCTGCTGGATCTGAATATTCAGGTTGCTGGCGGCAGTCACAGTTTGCCAGTCTTGCATGGGTTTTAGGGCCGGTGTGATTTGCAGGTCGTCACGCACTTTTGCCAGCGTTTGTGGCGGGTTGCCTATGATGGCTTGCAGGCTATGCTGCGCTACAGCTTGCTCATTTTCTGCCGCAATTTCCTGGGCCACGATCAGGTCGTAGCGCGCCTGCGCTTCGTGTAGGTCAGTGACGGTCGTGATCCCGGCCTCAAAGCTGGCTTTGGCCTGTTGCAGCTGTTGCTGGATGGCCTGCTTTTGCGCGGCCAGCAATTCGATGCGGTCTTGTGCCTGCAACACATCAAAATAGGCCTGTGTGGTGCGCAGCATCAGTTGTTGCTGGGTCAGGTGTAGTTGCTTGTCGGTGACACTGACCTGCACCTTGCTTAAGTCTATGCGCTCAAGATTTTCTTTGCGGTAGATGGGCTGTCGCGCTTCCACTTTGGCGGCATAGCCTTCAAAACGGTTGACGCCTGCTGGCAGCGGTACATTGGCGGTGTTGTACTTTAGGTCGGTGTGATTGGCAGTGGTGCTGGCACTGAGCGCTACGTTGGGGCGGTAGCCTGCTTTGGCTTGCTCAATCAGCTCTTGTGCCGCCAGGTTGCCATGACCAGCCGCAGCCAGTTGCGGGTCGTTTTGCTTGGCTTGCAGATAAACATCAAACAGGCTTTGCGGGGCGGCTTCTGCCCATGGCCCCAGCCAAAGGCTGCTTAGGAGCAATATCCAGTGAGCAGGGCGGCTGAAGGTCATCGGCGTCTTGGGTGTAATGGCTGAGAGGTTTAAAAGCTGAATGCCTGAGCCTGTGGGGCATTTTGCATTTCTGCCAGGCTGGTTTCAAACAGCACATCCTGTTTGTAGCTGTGCTCTGCCAGGCGTTGAATCAGGGTGGCTTGCATCACTGGTGCCTGACCCAGCACGATCAGCAGGCGGCCGCCGATGCTGAGCTGGTAGCGCACACCTTCGGGCTCCACCGGGCTGGACGCAGTAAACACAATCGCGTCGTAAGGCGCTTGTGATTCGTAACCGTTGTGGCCGTCTAACTCAATCACCTGCACGTTTTGAATGCCTTGTTTGGTCAGCGATTGCGTCGCTTGTGCGCATAACTCGGGGAAGATTTCCAGCGCGGTCACTTGTGCGCAATGCTGCGCCATCAGTGCCGCCAGGTAGCCACTGCCTGCGCCTACCAGCAACACTTTATCTTTGGCTTGCAGTTGCAGCGCCTGCAAAAAACGGCCTTCCACTTTAGGGCTGAGCATTTGCTGGCCATGCGCCAATGGGATCTCGATATCGGCAAACGCCAGCCCGCGATAGGCTTCTGGGACAAAGGCTTCGCGTGGCATATTGTTTAACGTCGCCAGTACTTGCGGGTCCAGCACCTCCCAGGTGCGAATCTGTTGCTCAATCATGTTAAAACGTGCGGTTGCCTGATCTGTCATGTCTTGAATCCCAATGGTCGATAATTGATAGCTGTATTATAGTTTATTGCGCCGTGATTGCATGGTTCTTGCCGTGAATCCAGCCCAGAATGTATACAGTGCGGGCACAAACAAAATGGTCAGGATGGTTGCTGCTGCCAGCCCGCCCATAATCGCTACCGCCATCGGGCCAAAAAATACGCTGCGTGTGAGCGGAATCATGGCCAGGATGGCCGCGGCAGCCGTGAGTACAATCGGCCGGAAGCGACGTACGGTGGATTGCACTACGGCTTGTTCCAGCGAGGCGCCTTCGGCAATATCCTGCTTGATCTGGTCGACCAGGATCACCGAGTTACGCATGATCATGCCGGATAGCGCAATGCTGCCCAGCATAGCGACAAAGCCGAACGGCATATTGAAAATGAGCAGCGCAAAGGTGATGCCTATCATGCCCAGCGGCGCAGTGAGCACGACCAGGATGACGTTGGAAATACTGCGTAACTGCAACATGAGCAAGGTAAACACCACGGCCAAAAACAGCGGTGCGCCTTTGGCCACCGATGTGGCGCCCTTGGCCGCCTCTTCAATGGCACCACCAGTTTCAACCGTGACCTCGGGAGGAAGTTTTTTCAAAATGGGCGCAATCGCTTGTTGAATTTGAGTAGACACCACTGGTGCCTGCATATTGCCGCGTAAATGCGCACGTACGGTGAGCGAAGGCACACGGTTGCGTCGCCAGATAACGCCCTCTTCAAAACCATGTTGAATATTGGCCACTTGCGCCAACGGTACGCGCTCGCCACGCTGGCTTAATACCGTTAATTGCGCCAGTTGTGATAGTTGGGCATGCTGTTCATTGCTGCTGCGCATGACCAGGTCTATGCGCTCGTTGCCTTCCCTGAATTCGCTGACCATTTGCTCGAAATATTGCGTATTCAGCAATTGCGCAATGTCTGCTGAACTGACGCCTAACAACCTAGCCTTGTGCTGGTCGATATCGACATGAATGACCTTGCTCGGCTCTTCCCAACCCAGTTGCACATTACGCAAATGCGGGTTGGCGCGCATGGCATCAGCAATTTTGTGAGCAACCTCACGGATGGCTGGCAGGTTTTGCCCGTCGACGCGAAACTGTACCGGGAAGCCCACCGGCGGGCCGTTTTCCAGGCGCAACACAGAACCGCGTAATTGCGGGAAATCGTGTTCAAACAGTGCCAGCAGGTCGTTGCGTAGTGCTTCGCGCTGTGCCAGGTTATTGGTCAGAATCACCAGTTGGGCAAAGGCACGATGTGGCAACTGCACATCCAGCGGCAGGTAGTAGCGTGGCGCACCCGAGCCAACATAAGACACCACGTTTTGCAGTGCGCCATGCTGTTTCTGCCAGCGTTGCAGCCATTGTTCCAGTTGGTTGACGGCAGCATCAGTAGATTGGTCGCTGGCGTTTTCGGCCAGGCGTAAATCAACCACGACCTCAAGCCGTGTGGAGTCCGGGAAGAACTGTTGCTGCACCTTGCCGAAGCTCAACATGGCCACCACAAACAGGGCGATGGTGGCCAGAATGACACTGCCTTTGTGCTGCACGCACCAGGCGACGATGCTTTGCAGTCGCAGATAAAACCTTGTTTCATAGAGTGATACCGGATGGCGAGCACTTGCTTCGCTGGTGGCGTGCTCGGCCTTGGGTAACAAGTGATAGCCCAAAAAAGGAATCACAATCACCGCTGCGATCCAGGACAGTGTCAGTGCAATAGCCGAGACCTGGAAAATAGAGCGTGTGTATTCACCCGTTGACGATACGGCGGTGGCAATCGGCAAGAAGCCCGCCACCGTGACCAGTGTGCCGGTCAGCATGGGCATGGCCGTGGACGTATAGGCAAACGATGCCGCTTGCATGCGGTCCCAGCCTTGCTCCATTTTGGCGGCCATCATTTCGACGGCGATAATCGCGTCATCCACCAGCAGGCCGAGTGCCAGAATCAACGCGCCCAGCGAGATTTTGTGTAAGCCGATGTCCAGCCAGTCCATGAGCAGAAAGGTGCCTGCCAGCACAATGGGAATCGCCACTGCGACCACAATGCCGGTGCGCCAGCCTAGCGAGAGTAGGCTGACGGCCAGCACGATAATCAGCGCTTCGCTGAGCGAGCGTACAAAGTCATGTACCGAGTGTTGCACGATGTCTGGTTGCGAGGTGACCAGTTGCAACTGCACCCCTACCGGCAATTGCTTTTGTACGCTGGTGATGGATTGCTGCATGGCTTTGCCCAGGGCGATGACGTCGCCGCCCTGTTGCATGCTGACGCCAATCAATAAAGCAGCGGTGCCGTTAAAGTGGATACGTTGTGCGGGCGGATTGACATAACCATGTCTGATGGTGGCGATATCTCCCAGGGTCAGGTTCTGGTTGCCTGCGCGAATCGGGAATTTTCGCAGGTCTTCCAGGGTTTGTAAGCGGCCACTTACATCCAGCCGGATTCTTTCCGGACCTGTGTCGAAGGTGCCTGCGCCTGTGACTGCGTTTTGCTGTTGCAGCAGTTGCGCTAATTGCGCCGGACTGATGCCCAGGGAGGTCAGTTTCTGGTTGGAAATTTCAATGATGATTTTTTGTGGTTGTTCGCCAAATAAATCGACTTTCTCCACGTCGGGTAATTTGAGCAGGCGCGCGCGTACCCATTCAGCTTGTCGTTTTAATTGTTGTGGATTGAGGCCGTCAGCGGTGATGGCGTACATGGTGCCGTAGACGTCGCTGAATTCGTCATTAAAGGTCAGGCTTTGCAGGTCGCTGGGGAAAGTGTGGCGGATATCACCGATTTTCTTGCGTACCTGATACCACAGGTCCGAGATTTTCTCCGAAAACGTATTGTCGCGAATGACGATAAACACCACTGATTCGCCGGGCCGGGAGTAGCTGCTGGTGTAGTCGATAGACGGGATTTCTTGCAGCTTTTTCTCGATTTTGTCCGTGACTTGCTGCTCGACTTCCTGGGCTGAGGCGCCAGGCCAGCTGCTGCGAATCAGCATGACTTTAAAGGTAAACGGTGGGTCTTCGGACTGGCCCAGGTGTGTGTAGGCGAAAATACCGCCTAACAAGGTCAGTACAATAAAATATAGCACCAGTGCCTGGTTTTTAAGCGCCCAGGTCGACAGGTTAAGGTCTTGCGTGGCTTGTGCTTCGTCACTGTGGTGTGGCGTGCTCATTAGCGCAATACCTCTTGGCCGGGCGTGACAGGTTGCACCAGCATGCCTTCGGTCAACGTATGGATGCCGATGGTGGCGATGGTCTCCTGTGCCTGCAGGCCGCTGGTAATCTCGATGCCGCTTTCTGTGAGTGTGCCTGTAGTAACCTGGCGCAGATGAGCCTGGTGCTTGGCGTCAATCACCCACACACTGGCCTGCTCGCCATGGCGAGTGACGGCGGTGCTGGGAACGATTAAGGTTTGCGCTGTCGTGGCTTGCTCAAAGCGCACTTGTGCCGTCATGCCCAGTTTGATGCGCTGATCGCTATTGAGCAATTGAATACGCAGGTCAAACGCGTGGGTTTGGCTATTGGCCGCAGGGGAGATTTCACGGATGCGCCCTTGGTACGTTTGCGGCACATCATTCAGGCTGACGCGCGCGCTATCGCCCACATGCAGGCTATCTATCAGTGTTTCAGGCACTGCAATCAGAATTTCCAGCGTCTGCAAATCATAAATTTGCGCAATGGTTTGTCCGGCCGCCACTACTTGGCCTGGCTCGGCCTGAATCATGCCGATGACGCCGGAACGGTCGGCTAGCAGTTGCGTGTAGCCAGTCTGGTGCTGGCTGACTGTGGCTTGCGACTGGGTTTGTGCCAGGCGTGCCTGCGCTGTCTTCACCTGGGTTTCGTAACTATCCAGTGCAGATTTTGAAATAAATGTTTGGCTATATAGCTGCTGACGCCGTGCCAGTTCAGCTTGTGCCAATGCCAGATTGGCTTGCGCTGTTTGTACTTCGGCATTGGCAGCCTGTGCATTTAAACGGCTGTCATTGGGGTCTAGCTGCGCGATCAATTGGCCTTTTTTTACCAGCTCTCCGACGTTGACTGCGCGGGCAGTAATCTTGCCTGCAATGCGAAAGCCAATGTTGGACTCGTAGCGTGACTTCACTTCACCGGTATAACTGGCCGCAGCGTGCGTGTCGCTGTTGCCGACGGACATGACCCAGACCGGGCGCGGTGCTGCGGCTTCTTCAGGTGCTTGATGGCAGGCGCTTACCAGTAAGGCAAGGCAGGTGCTGCTGACAATAATGAATGATTTATGCATGCGGAGATTCTTTCATTAATCCATGCAGGCACATCTCCAACATGGCTTGCATACGAGACTCAAGGGGGCGCCAATTGATCCAGGCATCATCTGCCAGGTTGATTTGCAGTGCACATAAGCCATGCATGGCTGCCCATACCGTTTGTGCGATCAGTGCCGGGTCGGTCAGGGTGGGCTTGAATACACCTGCATGCCAGGCGCTGGTCACCACGCCTATCAGTTGTGAATACGCATCCTGCTCCGGGTTGTTTTGTTCAATGCTGGAAAATGCCGGATCGCAAGGAGGATGCTGGGTCATCATCATCATGCGGTAATGGTTGGGGTTGGTCAGCGCAAATTGCACATAATGTTGCCCGAATTGCACAAAGCGCTGTAGCGGATCGCTGATGCTGAGCGTGGATTTTAAGGCTTGCGCCAGTTTGATCACATCCGCATCCACCACCGCTCTTAGTAACTGCTCTTTATCGCTAAAATAAAGGTAAAGGCTGGTGGCTGAATAGCCCACGCGTTGTGCCACGGCACGCATGGTGACGGCTTCTACACCCTGGTGAATAAACAGCTCTCTCGCCGCATCCATAATGGCGATGCGCACGGTCTGTTTTTCAGCGTCAGTTTTAACCTTGGGAGGCATTCAGCGGTTTTATTTATAAAAATAACATCGTTAACTTAACACTGTTATTTTTAAATGTCAAATCATGCTGGTGTTTCTGCGCGGAATGGTGCAGAGTAACATATGTGATACACAGGTGGTCAGAAACGCGGCTGAGTCGCTGGGTAGTCAATACGGAGGAATCTGTCACCGGCATGCATCATACCGATGCCTGTAGCGTCCATAAGGCGATAGGCAGCGCGTTCAAACATGACAAGGAGCGATCAGTATGAATGTACGGCAGCGTTGGGTCAGTTTTGCAGGGCGGGTTTTGTTGTCTCTGATTTTTATTATTAGTGGCATTGCCAAGATCATGGATCCGGCAGGCACTATTGTTTATATCGAAAGTGCGCACCTGCCCTTGCCGCAAGTGGCTTATGTGGTGGCACTGATAGTCGAGTTAGGCCTGGGTATTGCTTTACTGGTTGGCTTTAAAGCGCAATTGGCCGCAGCAGGGATTGCCATTTTCACCTTTATCACCGCATTGATGTTTCACAGCAATATGGCTGATCCGGTGCAGGTCATTATGTTTCTGAAAAACACCACGATTATTGGCGGTTTGTTGGTGATCATCGCATTTGGCCCTGGTGGTTACAGTGTGGATGGCGGCAAGCGCGTGATGTTAATGGAATAAGGTTTCGTCATTGCGGCTGCCAGCGACTCAGGCAGCCGTTGCTTGAAACCAGTGGCGCAAATGCTCGATCAAGGCCAGTGCATTCGCCGACACCTGCTTGTGATAGGGATACATGGCATAAATGCCCGCGCGCTGCATGCGATATTCTGCTAACACCTCAACCAGGCGCCTCTGTTGCAAATCTTCCAGTACATAAAAGGCCGGTAAGCCGGTAATGCCAAGTCCGGCGACGGCGGCATCGCGCAATACTTCTCCGTGGTTTGATTTTAAGCGTGCCTGAATCGGGATGCGGTGTATCTGGTCGTTTTCAGTAAATAACCACTCACTTGCCCGGTGTGTGAGGCAGGCATGCTTGGAAAGTGCTTGCGGGGAGCTTGGTACGCCATAGCGTGCGATGTAGTCTGGGCTGCAGCAATAGCACATCGCCGCATCTTCCAGTTTACGTGCCACCATGCCTTCTTCTGGCTGGTCGGTCACGCGTATCACCATATCATAGCCTTCGCTAATCATATCCACATGCCGGTTATCTGCATCCAGCCAGACATCCACCAGGGGATGTTGTTGCATAAACGCAGTGAGGGCAGGCGCCAGCCGCAAGTTGGCATAAGACAGTGGCACAGATATTTTAAGCAGTCCACGCAACTCGTCCGAGCGATTACTGATTTCGAGTTCAGCATCGTGAATAGCTTGCAGGATTTGTTGCGCGCGCTGGAAAAACACTTTGCCGGTTTCTGTTGGCGACAGTTTGCGGGTCGTGCGTAACAACAAGCGCACACCCAGTCTGGCCTCCAGCGCAATGATGCGGCGGCTGACCAGTTGCTTGGAGATCCCAAGCGCGTGCGCTGCACTGGTGAAATTGCCGTGTTTGACCACCTCCACAAAAAAGTGCATTTCCTCTAATGAAGCCATCGATTGTCAACCTATATGAGACAGTTTTACTATTATGCGTGGGATTATCATTTTTTTGTTTCAGGAATACAATGCCATTCATCAGCCAAATAACGGCAGTACACATTTTCTCAGGGAAGTGTGCGATGTGCGGCTGATCATCGCATCGCACAACCACAACAAGGAGTACAACATGAACGCAATCCAATCCGCAGCCAGTGTGGCTGGTCGTATTTTGTTATCACAGATTTTTATTATCAGTGGCTTGAGTAAGGCAGCGAATCCGGCCGGCACCATTGGCTATATTCAAAGTGTAGGCGCGCCATTGCCTGAGGTAGCGTATGCGATTGCCTTATTTGTAGAGCTGGTGCTTGGCATTGCTTTGCTGGTGGGTTACAAGACGCGTTTGGCCGCGGCCGGCATTGCCGTGTTTACTGTCGCCACGGCATTTATGTTCCACAATAACCTGGCCGATCAAATGCAGCAGATCATGTTCCTGAAAAACCTGACCATTGTTGGTGGCTTACTGATGGTGGTGGCATTTGGCGCGGGTGCGTTTAGCCTGGATAACCGTCGCCGTTAATATAGGCGGAGTGTATTCATATGACGACCTTGTTTGTGTCACATGGTGCACCAACGCTGGCGATCGAACCGGGTAACACCGGCGAGGTGCTGGCCGAGGTGGCTGCCGCCTTGCCCAGGCCGGATGCCATCCTGGTTGTCTCCGCACACTGGGATACGCGCGTACCGACAGTCAGCCTGGCGAACCAGCCGGAAACCATTCATGATTTTGCCGGCTTTCCGCCAGCGTTGTATGCAAAGCAATACCCGGCACCGGGCGCACCAGCATTGGCACAACAAGTAGCGGCATTGTTGCAAGCGCAGGATATTGCGGTGCAAGCACATCCACAGCGCGGGCTGGATCATGGGGCGTGGGTGCCGCTGATGCTGATGTACCCGGAGGCAGATATTCCGGTGACGCAGTTGTCGATCCAAAGTCGCAGCACGCCAGCTGAACAGTTTGCGCTTGGGCGTGCGTTACAAGGCCTGCATGAGCAAAATGTGCTGATTTTAGCCTCAGGCGCCATCACGCATAATTTGTCAGATTTTTTTACGGCTGACAGAAATGCCGCCCCTTTGCCATATGTGTTGCCTTTTGCCGACTGGATGGCTGAACGTATTCAAACGCAACAATGGCAACACATGTTCAATTACCGTGCTCAGTGTCCGCAAGGGATGCAAGCGCATCCGAGTGAAGACCACTTGATGCCATTGTTTGTCGCGGCGGGCAGCGCCATTGGTGAGGCCATACGTTTTACGCCAGAAAACACTTATGGTATTTTGGCCATGGATGCTTATCTGTGGCGTACTTGAAACTAAGCCGAGTAAACGGTTAGCTAACGCAGCCCGTATTGGTTCAATTTGTTCCAAAGTGAGCGCTCGCTGATCTCTAATAGCTTGGCGGCCTTGGTTTTGTTGCCCTGACAATCATCAAGGGCTTGCAGGATCAGGCGACGTTCAATTGCCTCCGTCGCACGTGGAATAGACAGGTCATGACTGTCAGCGGCCAATGGACTGGAGTCCGTGTTTACCGGTATCAGCTGTTGAGCAATATCGGCAGGCAAGTGTTGCTGTTGTATCGTCTGGCTGCCAGCCAGAATCGCGGCGCGTTCCAGAATATTTTCCAGTTCGCGCACATTGCCTGGCCATCGATATTGCTGCAAGCTCAAGCGCGCACTTTCGCTAAGCTGGCTTTGGCGTTTGCCTAGAAAATAGTCAGCCAGCAGGCTAACATCTTCGCCGCGCTCACGTAGCGGCGGAATCTGTAGTTGAATCACATTCAAACGGTAATAGACATCTTCGCGTAGCTTGCCCTCTTTGACCGCTTGCAAGGGGTCACGGTTGGTGGCGGCGACGACGCGCACGTCCAGCGCAATCTGCCGGTTACCGCCCAGTTTTTCGACGACGTTTTCCTGCAGCACGCGCAAAAGTTTGGACTGTAACTGGATAGGCATCTCGGTGATTTCATCCAGGAACAGGGTGCCGCCATTGGCCAGTTCAAATTTGCCGACCCGCTCTTTTACTGCGCCGGTAAATGCGCCTTTCTCGTGCCCGAACAATTCAGATTCCAGAATATCGACCGGGATCGCCGCACAGTTCACCGCCACGAATAATTCTGACTTGCGCGAGGAGGCGTCGTGCAATGCTTTGGCCACCAGTTCTTTACCCGTGCCAGTTTCACCAACAATAAATACCGTCGCCCGTTCTGGCGCCACTTGCTGAATCATCTGCTTGAGCGATTGCATGGGTACACTATTGCCAATGAGGCCGGTGACAGGCGGTTGGCTGCTTTCCTTTAGAAACGTGTTTTCGATCTGGATACGATTCACCGCCAGGGCTTTCTGGATAGCGATTTCCAGGGTTTCGAGTTCAAATGGCCGCAGAATATAATCGCTGGCGCCCAGTTTCATGGCTTCAACAGCGGTTTTAATTTCGCCTTGCGCCGTCACCATGATAAATGGCAACTGTTCATATTGTTTGCGGATGGCGCTCAGCAATTGCAAACCACTCATGCCAGGCATATGCAGGTCGCTCACCACCAGGTCAATTTGCTGTTGCTGTATGAGTTCCAGTGCTTCGCGGCCATTGCCCGCAGACAGCGCCCGGTAGCCCGCCTGACGCAGGCTGATTTCCAGCAGTCTGCGCATGTGCGGTTCATCATCGACAGCCAAAATAGTGTGTTGCGGGGTGGACATGGTTATGCAGTCGCTAACGGAAGTGATAAGTTAAATTGGGCCCCTTGCCAGGGGCTGGTGCTATAGCTGATTGTACCATCGTGCGCTTCGATGATTTGCTTCACCACGGCTAGCCCGAGGCCAACCCCGCCAGCGCGTTGGGTAAAAAAGGCTTCAAATAAATGCCCTTGCTGCGCAGGCGGGACACCAGGGCCATCATCTGCCACCGCAATATGGGCACACTCTGCATCTGCTGAGAGTTGCAGCTGAATGTGTCCGCCCTCCGGCAAAATCTGAATCGCATTCATAAGTAAGTTGACCAGCACTTGTGTCATCTGGTCCTGGTCTGCCTCAATGATGGCGGGCTGTGTGGCTTGTAGTGTGAGGGTAATTTGCTTTGCCTGCGCCGGTTTTTGTAGCATGGCGACGACATGCTGCAAGTGCGCTTGCAGGTCCAGCGGGATTTTATTCGGCGGCCGCGGGCGGGCAGCGTCAATCAGGGCGCTGACCAGTTTATTCAGGCGTTCGGTTTCTGAAATAATAAACCCGAGTACCTCGCGACCATCTTCACTCAGTTGCGCCTCCCTGAGCAGCACATCAGCCGACGAGCGCATGATGCCCAGCGGAGTCCTCACTTCATGACTCATGGCAGCGGCCATTTCTCCTACCACGGCTAATTTTGCAGCGCGGGTCAGTTGTTGTTCAGAAGATTGCAGGTCAGCTGCCATTTTTGTAAATGCCTGGTTTAATGCCTGTACTTCTGCCGGGCCACTGAGCTTGGGAGGTGCGGCATCAGGTAGGCGTAATTGCTTGATAAAACGTAGCAATTCATCCAAGGGTTGTGTAAAACTTTTTGTAATAGGCGTGACTAGAATCAGTGAGAATACTAGAACCAGAATCAATAATATTAAAAAGGTCACACCCAGTCGATGCACGGGAGCCACAGCTACATCATGCGCTTTATTCAATTGCACCTCCCAACCATAGATGGGTAGTGCGCTTTGTATCGCAATGTGGGCATGCAGGCTGTGTCGTAGTTGCGACCAGTTGCTGGATTGCGCCAGTAAGTGCTTATTTTCATCTGCTAAAGCCAACTCTGTTGAGTGTTGCGCCGCATGATTAAGCAAGTCATGAATCACTGCCCAGTTAAATGTAGCAATCAGATGGCCAATTGGCTGCAACGTGACATTGGAAATGACTGGGGTAGAAATCATCAGTTGGTCATTCTGTAACCGATAGATCGTCATTGGTTGAGTCGTATCCTTAAACGAAAACCAAATGGGGGGGCTGGATAATCGTTGACCGATTCGGCGTGGATTGCTGGAGGCGACGATGTTTGATTGCAGGTCGACGACGTCTATTGAAATGTATTGTGTTGCATAACTGTTGCGCGTTTCTTCGAGGAAGATGGACAAACGTTTGTCGATATCACCGATCTGCATGTCCTGCATGATGGCCAGCTGGCTCCAGCTACGTACATTTTGTACGCGTTCGAAAAGCACTCTGTCTATGTGTTCACCCACGGCTTGACCGGTCGTTTGCAGATCATGTTTTATTTCGGTGCGCAATGCCGTACGTGCCTGATAGAAACTCAGCACGCTGACCAATAATGCAGGCAGCAAGCCCGCCAGTAAAAATGCGATAAGCAGCATTTTACGAATGGTTAAAGGTGCATGTTTAGGCATGGAGTATGAGAAAATACGGACTTAATTGTCGGCGTTGTACTTGCTTGATCGGAAAGTGTTTATGTTCACTATTTTACTGCGTTGTGCAGTCAGTGTAATCAGCCTCTGCATGTTGTGCAAGCCGTTACTGGCAGAGGAGGAATCCTCTTTCTGGCAAGGGTTCCGCGTGGGTGGTTATACCAGTGCTGACTTGCGTATTCCACGTACAGAATCTACACGGCTGACCTGGAATGAACTGAGTATGATCGTGACTTGGGACAAGAATACCAGGATCAAGTTTTTTGGCGAACTGGACCTGGAAGATCCCGCAAGTTATACACACTCGCAGGGGGTGGATTTTCGTGATGCCTATATCAATCCGGAACGTCTGTATTTCGATGTCAATTTGAACGAAAACAGCAATGTGCGGATTGGTCGTTTCTTGACACCGTTAGGTCGCTGGAATCAGCTGCACGCCTCTCCTTTGGTCTGGACAGCCAGCAGGCCGCTTGCAACCACTGAGTTATTTCCAAGCTTTACCAGCGGTGCACAGTTCTTTGGGAACATTGCATTTAAAGAGCGTTCACTAGACTATCAAGTATATACCGCACTCATGAATGCACAACCAGAAAGCCGTGGTGCAGCACAGTATCGCGATGCGCATGGCGCCAGAGTTTCGATCAATAATGTTTTTAATTTTACCGACGAGAATGCTGGCCTCAATACCATAGGCTTGAATTATTCAGGGTATCGCGATGAGAAATCTGGTGGATCAAGATATCGAATCGTTGGCCTGGATTTTTTACTGGAAATTGATCGCTGGGAGCTGAGTGGTGAAGCCTACACTCGCAAAGCAGAGCGTGGCCAGAGCGCGGGCAGTGGAGCGTATTTACAAAGTGCTTTTTTGATTAAGGATGATTGGTACTGGATTACCCGTCTGGAGAGTTTACGTCAACCCACTGCCCAGAATGCTGAGCGTTGGATGCTTGGGCTCACTAAACGCCTCAAGCCCAATCAATTGCTAAAATTTGAAGTCATTGGCGGTAGTGGTGAATATAACGATGTGCCGCGTGGGTTCGCGGCTTCATTTGCGATGATGTATTAAATGCAGTTTTACATGTTGAGGTACTGGATATTCTTGGCTGGTTTCCTGCCGTCGTTGGTGATGGCAGAGGAGCCGGTCATTGCGGTGATTGTGTCGGCACAGCCTAACTATAGCGTACCCATAACGGTCAATGATCTTGCGTCTATTTACTGGCGCAAAAAACTGTATGGCAATCAGGGTAAGCCCTTGCACCCAGCTAATTTGTCTACTGAGCATCCGTTACGTCAGCGCTTTTCTCAGCAGGTGTTACATAGTAGCCCCAAGGCCCAGCTTGGTTACTGGAACGGGCTGTATTTTCAGGGTGTTCAGCCGCCTTATACCGTGGAGTCACAAGAGGCCATGATTCGCTATGTGGCCTATACCGAGAGTGCTGTTGGCTATATTGAGGCCTGTAAATTGGATGAGCGTGTACGCGCTGTGGTGTGGCTCACTGCCAATAAAATCCAGAGTGAGCCACCAAGCCTGCGCTGTGATAGTGGTAATTAGTGAGTGCTTGCTTTGATTGGGTGCAAGTGTTTGCGCTGTTCCTCTTGTAGCTCGCGGTTTTGTGCCAGCCAGCCAAACTCGGCGTGGCATATTTCGGACTTCAGTTCATAGGCTGTAAGCAAGGTGCAAAACACATCGTCATGGCTGAGGGGATACTCAGCGTAGGGCGTGATTTGCGGCAGTTGATAGTCGAAATGCTGGCCCACCCATAAAATTGCCGGTACGTGGGTTTGTTCTTTGGGTGCAATCATATAGGGTGCTGCGTGCAGGTATATGCCATGCTCACCCAGGGATTCACCATGATCTGCAACATACAGCATGGCGGTCTCACGATTACTGTCATATTTCTTCAGAAACTGAATAACTTCTGACAAGAAGTAATCGGTATACAAAATCGCGTTGTCGTACGAGTTATCAATCTCTTGTTGTGAGCACTCTGACAAACGGCCAGTTTTGCAAATGGGCGTGAATTTTTTGAATTCATCCGGATAGCGGCGGTAGTATTCCGGACCATGATTGCCCATCTGGTGTAATACGATCAGGATGTCATGATCTTTGTTTTTTTCAACAAATTTGTCCAATCCGCTCAGCATGCCGATATCACGGCATTCATTGTCGTCACACACCGGGTTATGGGCGGGTGAGCGAAAATCCTCGTAAGGCACGCGCAAGGCGACGCCTTTGGAGTCGGAGTTATTATCACGCCATAACACTTTGACGCCTTCACGGTTTAACACATCCAGCGCGTTCTCCATATGCAAGGCCTTGTCTTCGTCATACTGCTTTCTGGTCAGCATTGAAAACATGCACGGCACAGAAACGCCGGTAGATGTGCCACACGAGGAGACTTGTTTAAAACTCACCACGGCCTCTTTGCTGAGTCTGGGGTTGGTTTCACGGGCATACCCATTGAGAGAAAAACGGTCGAAGCGGGCGGTTTCACCTACCACCATAATGATCAGTTCATGGTGCTGGTCCGCTTCCACATTGACCACATCCGTCGCGGTCTTTTGCAGGCCGGTGATGCTGCGCGTAAACAGTTTTTTCGAGGTCCATTTCACCACTGAGTAGTGGAAGAATGTTGGGTTGGCATACATGCGCACCATTTTATGCTCACGTACAAACGTGGCGTAATCGGCGCTGCATGGAATCACCACCAGGATCATGCCTAACAGTAGCAAGGCAATCTGCTTGAGGCGGACGCTGATCGGATCGCGCTGGAAAAAACGGGCTGGCACTTTTTTGATCAGGATAAATGTGGGGATCACGCCTAGCAGCAATATCTTGATTAAAAATCCCCATGACAACAGCCCCATGACTTCCTGGGTGTCGGTTTTCGCTGCATTGTCCAGCATGACGTGGTCAATAATGACGCCAAACTCATCCATGTAATAAGCGGCCCAGGCGGCAGACAGCAGGATGATGGACAACACCCAGCGTGCTGACTTGCCATGACTAAGCAGCATCAGCCATAAGGTAATGCTAAAGGTAAAAAACAGACTGATGCTGATGATAAAGCCAGCGTTATGTGCGTTCCATGGATAGAGGTTGAGCAGATGTTCAAATAAGGCATAGTTGCTGGTGAGCATCAGCCACAGGCTCGCGCCCCAGATCAGGCAGATTTGCGGGGTGAACAGCGCGCGTAGCGTGCGGGTAAACATTGCGAATATTTTCATTCAATACGACTCTTGGAAAAAGTGAATACCATTAATAACCAGCCGCACATGAGCCAAAGCGAGGTCAGTGTGTGCGATAAAAAGTGAGCGCCGCGGATTTGCTGCGCCCAGCCCAAGGCGAAGCCGACTGCGAGCCCGGCAATAGTCACCAATAAGGCTTTGCGAGGGGCTTGCGGTAACCATAGCAGGCCGAGTGCAGACAGCCATACGCCGCTGGTCGTGTGTCCTGCCGGAAAGCAATGACCAGCTTCTAGCGCCGGATGACTGGTGAAAGTAGGCACCCATGGCGCGCTGCCGCCGTAGCGTACGATATCCCAGGGGCAGGCATGCGGCATTTGGTGTTTGAGGCAGGAGACGACAATCGCATTGAGCAAAGCCAGCAAGACGATCCAGCGTAGTTTGTAACGGGTGGCTGTCGAAAGACGATGGCCTAACAGGCGCTCGGGCAGCCAGGCCAGCAATAACAGGGCTAACCAGATCACGGTAAACAGTTGTTTTGCATACACATGCATCACTGTTTCATAAAAAAATACATGCTTTTGAGTGAAACTGTGCTGTGTAAAGTCAAATTGCTGGTCAGCCAGCGCCAGATCTAGAGCGGTTGCATTCGCCAGCCAGACGATGGCAATCGCTAATGCGATCCAAACGCACCACAGTGCCGCCAGAGTTGGCTGAGGTAACCAGGGACTTTTTATCATGTCTATTTTGTGTTGATTGCCAAATGCAACGGGTTGTTATTTTTTGAAAATAGTTGATAGCCGGACAATTGTGAGGGTACACCATCTTTTCAAAATCTCCGACCATAAATGCAATTGATGTGCCACTTTATAATCAGCCTGATGTGTTATGAGTTAACCTGCTGATTTTGTTTGGAAAATTTATATTTTCCAACAGTAATGAAAATAATTTCATTTCAAGGTGTCTGCAAAAAATGCAGGGTATGAATTAAATGTGTGGCAATCTATCTGCAAAAAGTGCAGAGTGTGGCAGAAGTGTATATTTATAACTTCATGATTATTATGAATAATTGTCTCTGGCATGGTGTTTGCAATTAGCTTGACAAGATTGTTGTCAGTGAAAGAAATGGCATGCTGCATTCAGAGTCAAATACACCGTTTTACCATGCATCATCTGCTTATGAATTGAGGAACTTTGCCCAAGCGAAAAGGTATCAAGTGAATGAGATTACAGGTCATTTGGTTGAGTGGGGTGCGCCGTGCCGCCAGGAGGTGGAAGCCTTTATTGCGGCGGTATTTAAGCACGTGTACGGCGCGCAGGTGAATCATTTTATGCCGCAGTTGGTGGCCTTGCGTGATGCCAACGGTGTTTTAATGGCCGCGTTTGGTTTGCGTAATGCGGCACAAGAACGTTTGTTTCTGGAGCAATATCTGGATGAGCCGATTGAGCAGTTGATGTCGCGCCAACTCGGCAGAAATATACGCCGCGAAGAAATTACCTGCATAGGCAATCTGGCGGTGGCGAATCCGCGCAATGCCGGTGTGCTGATTGCGCATGTGATTCAACATAGTTTGAGCATGAATTTGCCGTGGGGCGTGGCGACCGCGCATCATAGCCTGCAAAATGGCCTGATTAAAGGCGGTGTCGATTTGTTTCCGCTGGCCATGGCGAACCCTGAACGCTTGAGCGCAGAGGAACGCGCAAAATGGGGCAGTTATTACAAGCATACACCGCAGATTGTGGCGATTCGTGGTGTAGCTGATCCTTTATAAGCGCAAATCATCATGATATTGCAACAGATTCATGCGCAGGCAACACAAAATCCGAACCGGATCGCCCTGGAAGGGCCGTCTGCGCAGCTGACTTATAGTGAACTGGCGGCGGAGATGGCGCGTGTGTCTGGCGCCTTGCGCGCGCTGACCAACCGTGCCACTGTGGCGCTGGCGCTGGATAATAGTCCGGCCTGGATTGTATTGGATTTAGCGGTGTTGGCTGCTGGCTGGAGCAACGTGCCACTGCCGGCGTTCTTTTCTGCGACACAAAAACAGCATGCGATTAAGGATGCTGGTGTTAGCCTGATCTTGACTGATATGCCAGCTTCCTGGCAGCAACTATACCCTGACAGTGTTGTGGTCGCTGAATGGCAGGTGGCAGGTCAAGCGGTGACAGTCTTGCGTATTCATGCCCATGATCGCGCCGCCGCTGCTGATAAAGTCACCTATACCTCCGGCACGACGGGTGCGCCTAAAGGGGTTTGCCTGTTTGCACACACGATGGGGCAGGTCGCCAGTGCTATTGCCAGTCTGATCGTGCCGGGCGCAGCGGATCGTCATTTCTGCGTATTGCCGCTGGCCACCTTGCTGGAAAACGTGGCGGGCGTCTATGCCAGCCTGATTTCTGGCGCAACGGTGGTGGTATATCCGTGCCACGCAGTTGGCTTTACTGGTAGTCAGTTCGACATTGGCCGCTTGTATCAAGGCCTGCAAGATAGTCGGGCGACGACTGCGATCCTGATTCCTGAGTTGCTGCGTGCGCTGGTGATGTATGTGCAAGCAGGCCAGGCGCCGCTGGCATCGTTGCGTTTTGTCGCAGTCGGTGGCGCCAAGGTGGTGCCGGCGTTGATACTGCAAGCCCATGCGCTAGGATTGCCGGTGTTTGAAGGCTATGGCTTATCAGAGTGTGCGTCGGTTGTTGCACTCAATACGCCACAATCACACAAGCCAGGCAGTATAGGCAAGCCCTTGCCACATGTGCAGCTACGGGTGGATCTGACAGGCGAGCTTTGGGTGAAAGGCGCTTTGTATGATGGCTACACTCAGCCCGAGGGTGGTATTGCCGCGCCAGTGCTGGACGAAGAAGGTTATCTGGCCACTGGCGATCTGGCTTATCAGGATGCTGAGGGTTATGTGTATCTGTCAGGCCGCAAAAAGAATATGTTTATTACCTCGTTTGGGCGCAATGTTTCGCCTGAGTGGGTGGAGAGTACATTAATACACCAGCCAGCATTGCAGCAGGTGTGTGTATTTGGAGAGGCGAGGCCGTTTAATGTGGCGATTGTGGTGCCGCAGCCGCCGTTTACCACAGAACAGGTGGCGCAGGCGATTGCGGAGGCGAATCAACAACTGCCTGATTATGCACAGGTGGGAGATGTGGTGTTTGCTCACCAGCCATTTAGCCCGCATAACGGACAACTCACGGCTAATGGCCGTTTAAAACGCGATGCGATTGCCGCTGCTTATGTGGCTGAAATCAATGCGATTTACGAAGGAATTTAAATGACTTTTTATCAGCAATTATTAAGCGCGACCGAGCAGGAGCGTAACACCTTGATGACGTTGCCGCTGATTGTGCAAGGTGCGCAAGGTAATATCACTCTGGACATCTACCGTGCATTCCTCACCCAGGCTTATCACCATGTCAAACATACGACCCCATTGCTCATGGCCTGTGGTGGCCGGCTCAGTGGAGAATACGAGTGGTTGCGCACCGCGATTGGCGAATATATCGAAGAAGAAATGGGGCATCAGGAATGGGTGCTCAATGATATTGCTGCTTGCGGCGGTGATAAAGAGTCTGTGCGCCATAGCGCGACGGCTGCCGATGCCGCCAGTCATGAAACAGAGATGATGGTGGCTTATGCTTATGACATGATCAATCGCGTGAATCCCTTAGGCTTTTTTGGCATGGTATTGGTGCTGGAAGGCACCAGCACCGCCGTGGCTACACAAGCCGGTGAAAAAATCATGCAGGCCCTCAATCTGCCGAAAAAAGCCTTTAGCTACCTGCTTTCACATGGCTCGCTAGATCTCAGCCACGTGACCTTTTATGAGGGGCTGATGAACCAGGTGACCAAGCCTGAGGATCAGCAAATCATTATTCATGCCGCAAAACGCTTTTACCGCTTGTATGGTGAGATTTTCAAGCATGTGGCGGCACAGGCGGCTGCCAGTCAACCGCTGGTGGCAGCAGCTTAGGAGTCGGCGATGGAGTTACGTAACCTGCATGTGGTATTGACTGGCGCAACTGGTGGCCTCGGGACCAAGCTCGCCCTCGCACTTGCTGCGCAAGGTGCTGTCGTCGGACTGGTCGGGCGGGATCCGGTCAAGTTGCATGCGCTGCAAAAAAGAGTCGCGGCGCAGGGTGGCAAGTCACATATTATTGTCACCGATCTGGCTCAGCCCAATATGGCCAGCCAGGTATTAAAACAGTCTTTGCGCGAGATGGGGCATGTGGATTTGCTGATTAACAATGCCGGTATTATTGAGTTCACCGAGTTTGCAGAGCAAACCGAGGTGAGCATCGATAATATGGTGCATACCAATGTCACGGCAACTCTGGTTTTAAGTCGCGAATTTGTGGCCTACTTTTTGCAACGTGGCCGAGGCCATTTGGCGTTCGTCGGCTCTATTTTTGGCTCGCTGGGCTTCCCACATTTTGCCACCTATTGTGCGAGTAAATTTGCCATTCATGGGTTTAGCCAGGCATTGCGCCGTGAGTTGGTGGATACCAATATTGGCATCACTTACATTGCACCGCGCGCCATTGCCACCCCCATGAATGATGACCGCACCAACGCCATGTGGCAGGCCTCTGGCCAGGCCGTGGATAGCCCGCAAGACGTAGCAGATAAAATTGTGCAGGCATTGCAGAAAGATAAGCAGGAGCTGTTTATCGGCCAACCGCAAAGCTTGTTTGCCTGGTTTAATGGACTGGCCCCCAGGCTGGTGAATTTGGGCCTCAAACAACAGGTCGCGCTGGCGAAGAAGTATTTATAAATGTGATTGCTCTGAAGTGAGCAATAGGTGCGGGTTCATGTAGAACATTCTTTTCCATCCTTGCTTTTCCAATGTGATTTCTGCCGGGTTGGGCATAAGCCTGAGAATGCTGTAATGCAGATGGGGAGCCTTGCCTCTGGCGTTACCGCTATTACCTACCGTGCCGATCAGGCTTTTCTGCGTGACCAGGGTCAATGGCTGCGTTGCCACCGACTCTAAATGTGCGTAGTAGTGAATACGTCCTTTGGGCGAAAGGATTGCGACGACATTTCCGCCTCTTTCAATGTTTCCTGTGAATATGACTAATCCGTTACTTGCTGAAAGCACAGGGGTTTTCTTGCGGGCAAAAATATCTATACCTTTGTGTACACCTGACTTTCCCCAAGGGGCAAACCAGTAACTGTCCTGGTTCCAGTCTTTAGCTGTCGCCGTTTGCACCGGAATGACCGTGTTTTCGGGCATCATGCTTGCCAATACTGTGCAAATGATCAGTCCGTAAAAAATCTTTTTCATCGCTGGCCTCACTTATACGGACGGCAAGTGCCGCCCTGAAGTTTTATGGATGGCTAAGTGCGTACCAGTTCACTTTTCTGGTCACTATCATGGTGAAGGTCAATAGGCTGAATACCAGCAAGGAGCCCATGAGCAAGGCATTGTCTTCGGAAATCAGAATGCCATATAAGGTGCCATACAACAGGCTCAGCTTGCAGGAAAATACGATGCCATAACGCCTGTTCTGCAGGATGCTCACCAGATAGTAACCAATCAGGCCGATGCAGGCTGCGCTGGCAATCAGATAGGCATAGCTAAAACCAATATGCTCTGCCAAAGAAATCAGCAATAAATAAAATATTGCCATGGCTAAGCCAACCAATGTGTATTGTGCGGGGTGAATGCGCAGTTGTTTCATCACCTCAAAGATAAAAAAGCCCGCAAAGGTTAGCCCTATAAACAATAAACCATATTTTGTGGCCCGATCTGACAGGCTGTAGATGTTGACTGGTTCAACAAAGCCGACTGTGATCGCTTCGAGGGGCAGGTTCGCAGATGTGCGGTTTAAACTGGAGAGCAGTCTTTCTTGGATATTGCTGGCGAGTGATGAGACCTCCCATTGGGCATCAAAGCCTTTGTCACTAATACGTTGGCTGTTAGCATCAGGTAAAAAGTTACCGTCAAAATGTGGGTGTTGCCAGCTGGAGTGTAAGCGCACGCTATTCTTGTCTGCCAGCGGGATCAGATTAAATTGCTGCATCCCTCGCAGGTGTAGATTCAGCTTGAACGATACCAAGCCTTGTTCTGGTTGCAAGTGGCCCAGGTCCGCATGGATGCCTGCCCCCAGCAAAGGTAATTGCGTGCCTTGTTTCAGGCCTAATGTTTGGGTGCCCCAATGCAATACCGGTTGACCATCTATACCCCGTGTGTCACTGAGCCCAATCGCAAGTGAGGCCTCACCAAAGCGGATGCTGCCGTTTGTATGCTGAGCTTGCACCTTGATTTGATTTAAATTGAAGCCGCCCGCAATATCCCCATTAAAGCGATACATGAGGGCTTTGAAAATGCCGCGTTGTTTATAGTTGTGCGCAAAGTCGCCCGTGACCGTCAGTGTACTTGGCAGCAGGTAGAGATGTCCCTCATCCTTACGTTCAACTATCTTGCTATCCTTATCTCTGCCTACCGTTTCGGTGTAGTGTTCGGTATAGGGAATCACCAATATGGGGCCGGTGAATGTTTGTGCTTCGGTGGAGGATTTTGCGATATTGCTTTCTACGTTAGCTTGCCTGGACTGGCGTTCGAGAATCAGGTCATTCACATAGCCCAAGGCCAGCGACATCAGTAATATCAGCGCCAATATGCCAAGGGATTTATATAAAAATGGTTTTTGCATTGCAAACTCCTCAATGAAAGAGTTTGCAGCATAAAACTGGCAGGTGAAGCCTTGTTGTGTTGAATGTGAGGCGAGTGTGAAGTGCGCTTGAGTATTTAGCCCGGCCAGCACAAACGGGCAATTGCCCCATTGGGATGTACATTGGTAATGAATACATCGCCATGATGCAAAGCCATGATTTGCTGCACAAAGTTCAGGCCGAGCCCCGTGCTTTTTTGGCCGGCATGTGGTGTATTGGCCGGCCTGGGTAAAGAGTAGAATTTGTCTTTGATTTTATCCAGAGCGTACAGCGGGATCCCGCTACCCTCGTCTTGAATGCTTAACTGGATGCCGATATCAGTCTTGCATAATACGATATGAATGCGGCTGTCGTTTGCACTGAAATCCAGCGCATTTTCCAGCAGGTTACTGATGGCCTGGCCGCAGAGGAAAGCATCTCCTGCTATGGATAAGGAGGTGTCTAGGGTTATTAGCAGCTGGATATTTCGCTGTGTGGCGCGGTCTTGAATGAGCCGGAGTTGTTGTTCTACCAAGTCAGACAAGGCAATGTGCACGGGGTGTACCAATACTTGTTGTTGTTCCAGCGCGGCCAGTCCCAGTATGTTTTGTATCATATGTTGCAAGCGCTTGGTCTGTATCTTGATGCTGTTTAGAAAGTGTGTCCGGTCTTGCTCGGGCATCTCTGGGGTAATCAGTTCGGTCGCCGCTTGTATGGCCGTCATCGGGCTTTTTAACTCATGGGTGAGTTGGTGTATGGCTTCCTGAATATGCTGATGGCCATCCAGTTCATCGCGCATGGTTTTCATGGCTTGTGCCAGCTCTGCCAATTCGTCGTTGCTTGAATCTGGCGCGACGGCTTTATGGCCTTGCGCGACCGCTATGGCGTAATCTCTTAAGCGATGAATGGCGCGAGTGAAGCGCCATGTAAATAAAATACCCAAGCATAAAGAGAGCGCTAGCAACAGTATGCCCCAACGCATGATCTTTGCCTGGGCGTGCAGGATAAATGGTTGCATGGTGCTATTAGGTTTCGCCACCGTCAACACGCCGATCAGTTGATAATTGTCCATGACCGGCGCCGCGACATACATTACTGTCTCGCCGTCTGGTCTGGTTGGATCTACAGGGGTGGTTCTTGCACCATATCGGCTTTTCAATGTCAGGTAGACATCATTCCAGCGGGAATAGTCTTGCCCGACTGCCTGATGATCAGAGTCAAATACAACCATGCCGGTGCTGTCGGTGATATATACTCGATAATCTGCAGATCGTTTGGGCACTCCCCAAATGTTGGCTGTCCCCGACTTGTGCTGATAGTCATGCAAGCTACGCGCAAATTGACCGTTTTGGATGCTGCCTTGCTTCAGGTCATCTTTGGCCAGTTCGGCCAATAAATTGGCGGTATCCACCAAGGTGTCCTCCATTGCTTGGCGTACACCAGGTTTGACTTCGTCTACAAATACCGCTAATACAAACCATGCGGCAAGCCCCACCAGTAAAAAGTATCCCAGGAAAATTTTAAGGCTGATTTTCATGCAGTTATGATTATGGGAGCAAGCTGTAACCCATACCTCTATGCGTCACAATTAACGTTGTTGCGGGTAGTTGATGTGCGAGTGAAACTTCGCGTAGTTTGCTGCGCAAGGTTTTTACATGCGTATCGACAGTACGCTCCATGGAGTCTTCTGCCGATTGCCAAACGGTATCCATCAGGCTGGCACGCGAAAATACGCGATGCGGTTGCAATATCAGTGTTTTGAGTAACAAAAATTCATAACGTGTGAGCGGCAACAGCTGTTGCTGATAATAGATACGACTGGCATGTTCATCCAGTTGAAATCCTGTGGCAGCGTGGTCAATTTCAGGATGTAAGCGTCGTTGAATAGCCTTGATTCTGGCGACAATTTCTCTGGGACTGAACGGTTTGGTGACATAGTCATCAGCACCTATCTCCAGTCCTAGAATTCTGTCTACTTCGTGATTGCGTGCTGTCAGAAATAAAACCGGTGTATTACAAAAACGCCGCAGTTGTTTGCAAACATCAAATCCGGTCATATCAGGCAACCCGATATCCAGAATGATCATGTCAAACGGTTGTTTTTTTAGCACATCCAATGCTTGTTGGCCGAGGACGACGTGGTAGGCCTGCATTTGCTCAGCTTGACAAGCATAGATGATGGTTTCGGCAATCGAGGGTTCATCCTCGATGATCAGAACGGAGAGAGACATGGCTGCATTGTAGAACAGAACGATCTTCAGATACCAGTCAGCGGTATGGCTGATCTAGATGGAGCATCACTGGCGCGTTGTTGTCGATAACCGTGCACAATGAACAGCAAAGCTAAGTGCCTACTCCCACTCCAGCTGCGGATAGATCACATTCACATTGCGTCGGTTGGCAATATCGAACAATTGCCATTTATCGTGTTCAGCGGCCGCTGCGGAGTCCATGGTTTGTTCCATGCTGATGCCCTTTTTGATGCTATTGCGGACGTCAGCCAGCAGCAAGTTGAGGTAGCGTAGCTCGTTGCCAATAATGGTTGGTTGATCTGCGCTTTCCAGACCATGCCCAGGAACAATCAGTGCATAATGTGACTGGTTTACATATTCAAGGGCCGCAATCAGGCCTTTGATATCCCCTTCAACGACAGGGGTGCGTTGCGCGAATAGCAAGTCGCCAGTAAACAAGGTGTTGGTTTTCGTATCGAGTACGGTTAAGTCAGTGTGGGTGTGGGCAACTTTTTGTGCTTGCAGTTGCAAGCTGCGGCCACCTAAATCCAGCGTGAGTTGATCATGCACGGCGGTATCTGGTGTGATGGTTGCGCTGGCTTTGCCTGCCTCACCGAGTAGTCGGGCATTGAGTTTTTCATACTGTTCCTTACGTAACAGCATAGTATTCGCCAGTTTTTCATGGCCGACAAAGTGGGTAGCGCCGTTTTGAAAAGCGGCATTGCCGTAGGTGTGATCAGGGTGCACGTGCGTGTTGATGACATAACGTATCGGCAGCGGGCTGATGGTTTTGATGGCTTGCAGTAATTGCTCGCCAGTGTGTTTGCTGCCACCGCTATCAATCACAGCAATGGCATCGCGCCCAACCACGACGCCCAGGTTACAAATGTCGCCCTGGTAGCCGTCGTCGATATCCAGATGTTGACCATGATGGACATACACGCCTTCGGCAACTTTTTGCAACTCAAATGTGTCTGCCTGCACATGACTACAAAACGTTACAAAACCGAATGTAACACCGGCACACAATAGCTTGATTTTTGATAACATGACGACTGCCCATGAATGTTTCATACATCATAATCAAATCATTCATGATGACAAAGTGACTGCTGTCACACGTAATTTCAAGGAGAAAACATGAGTTCCACGCAACGATATACCAAAGTTGCCGTTATTTTGCATTGGCTGATCGGGTTGGCGATCATCGCCATGTTCGCCCTCGGCTGGTACATGGGTGAGTTGCCCAAGGATGGCCCCAAGCAAACCGCTTTTGACTTGTTTGATCTGGGCATTTACACCTGGCAGATGGACGAACCCGCCAGCGCCAGAACCTTGTATTTCAATTTGCACAAATCGCTAGGGTTTACCTTGCTGTGGCTGATCCTGTTCCGGGTCTACTGGCGTATCAGCCACACGCCTCCAGCAATGCTGGCCAGCTATTCTGCGCTGGAGCGCAAAGTGGCAACAGGTGCGCACCATTTGCTGTATCTGTTGATGGTAGGCCTGCCGTTGAGTGGTGTGTTAATGACGCTTTATAGTAAATTTGGCTTGAAGTGGTTTGGGCTAGAGGTATTTGGTGGTCTGGATAATGCAGACTTGCGCGATGCGTTCAAAGAGTCTCACGAGCTATTCGCCAATATCCTACTGGTTGTGTTTATCGTGCATGTAGTTGGCGCGCTTAAGCATAAGTTTATTGATAAAGATGAGACCATGTCGCGCATGTCTTTAAAGTAAATCTGCCTGTTCACTAAAAAGCCTGCGATTGCAGGCTTTTTTTGTGTCTGCTATTTGCGAATACCTCGCAAGTTCTGCAAAAAATGCATTGACCACTGATTAAAGGCATTAGTGGTCTGCAAAAGATGCAGGGATTCTTATTTGGTTTGATGTAACTATTTGATTATTAATAACTATATTGTCGGCATGCTGTTTGCTAAATGGTTGCTATTGTTGACTTAAATGCTAATGACTTCCAGCCAATAGGGAGCGCTTTATCCGTCAGCAATACAGGGATCAATCTATTAAAAAAAGCGGGTAGGCATGTCGCAAGGTCGGTTAAAGCAGTGGGTCAGTTCCAGTCACCTGGTCTGGTTGGGAGTTACAATTCTTTGGTTAGGTGTCGCCGCCGTGTTCAGGCCGCTGGCGTTGCCGGATGAAGGACGCTATGTAGGCATTGCCTGGGAAATGCTGACATCCGGTGACTGGTTAGTGCCGCATCTGGATGGGTTACCTTATTTTCATAAACCGCCGCTATTTTACTGGCTCACTGCCGCTAGCCTCAACATCTGCGGCCCTCACCTCCTCTGTAGCCGTGTAGCGCCACTGCTGTCATCCATTGTGATGGCCATTGCATTATTCAGGTTCTTGTTCCTGTATTTAAATAAAAGAACGGCGGTGATGGCTTTTGTGGTGCTGGTCACACAACCATTCTTTTTTGCCAGTGCGCAGTTTGCCAACCTGGATATGCTGGTCGCTTGTATGATTTCGCTCACCATCCTGTCTGCAGCGGAGTTTGTCTGGAGCATAGATAGAGAGCGGCCAGCAGAGCACCATTTAATGCTGACCATGTTTTTTGCGGTAGGTGGGATCCTCGCCAAAGGCTTGATCGGCGTTGTATTGCCTGCAGCTGTTGTTTTTTGCTGGTTGCTGGCAAGCAGGCGCTTAGCTTACATCAAGCATTTCTTCTGGTGGCCAGCAGTCGCGGTGTTTTTATTACTGGTCAGCCCCTGGTTTTTGTTGATGGAATCTCAATTCAAAGGCTTTCTGGATTATTTTTTCATCCATCATCATTTTCAGCGTTTTGCCGGATCAAATTTTAACAACCAGGAGCCGTTCTGGTTTTATTTACCGGCACTCTTGTTGCTCACATTGCCTTCGTCATTATGGTTGCTCAGATTCCGTAGACATGCCTTACGGATGTGGACACCTGTGCAACGTGACGTGGGCTTGCTGATGCTGTGCTGGCTGGGTTTTATTCTGTTGTTCTTTTCTATTCCGGTCTCCAAGCCGTTGGGTTATATCATGCCGGTATTGCCAGCGCTGGCGACCCTTACTGCGCTATTGATGGTACAGGCCTGTCAGGACTCTGTATTCAAGCGCCGTAGTTTGTGGCTGA
Source organism: Methylophilus sp. UBA6697 (assembly GCF_002454655.1). Taxonomy (NCBI): domain Bacteria; kingdom Pseudomonadati; phylum Pseudomonadota; class Betaproteobacteria; order Nitrosomonadales; family Methylophilaceae; genus Methylophilus; species Methylophilus sp. UBA6697. The sequence goes on along the minus strand of NZ_DKJH01000031.1, from coordinate 36,346 downwards.
CGCTGGCTGTGGCCATTGTGGCCTGTGTCATTGCGATTATGACGGTGATTCAGCACGCAAAAAAGGTGGCTTCTTATCAATTGGCAATGCAAGTGCAATCACTCGCCCATGCAGGCGATCAGTTAGTGATGTTGGGTAAATATCAGTTCGATTTGCCGTTTTATTTGCATTTATCCAAATCGGCCTGGGTTGTGACTAATTGGCAGGCGGCTGCGCAGGAGGTGTTGGATGACAGCTGGGAAAAAGAATTGCTTGAAGCCAAGCGTTTTAATCCTCAGGTCGCGGCAGAAAATCTGTTGAACGAGCAGCAGTTGGCGCAGCAAATATGCCGTTTGCAGGCGAATCAGTCACTTTGGGTCGCGGGTGATCCGGGGAGCGCGGCACATCTGGCCTTATTGGCAAAGGTCGCGCCGCAAGCCAAAGTACGCGATCATTATTTATGGCGCATCAGCCCGGCACAGATCGCTAGTGCTTGCGCTAAGATGTAAGTGTTAAGGATGTAAGCATTAAGGGCTGCATGACGCAGCCCTTCGTTGTATTAAAGATGGTATTGGGGGCTGAGTTTGCGCAGGGTTTCCAGCATGCATGCGGCATGTTCAGGCGGTGTCCACTGCGTAATGCCATGGCCCAGGTTGAAAACGTGGCCATGACCATTGCCATAGCTGGCCAGAATGCGGGCGACTTCTTTTTCAATCGCGGCTGTTGAGCTCAGCAGAATGGCTGGATCCATATTGCCTTGTAGCGCAACCTTGTTACCAACACGTTGGCGTGCTTGCGCGAGATCGACGGTCCAGTCCAGACCTAGCGCATCTGCGCCAATGGCCGCTTGTTGCTCCAGCCACAAACCGCCGCCTTTGGTGAAGACGATACTGGGCACGGTTTTACCTTCCGCGGTTTTTGTCAGTCCAGCGACGATTTTCTGCATATAGTTAAGCGAAAATTCGATATAAGCGTCATGTGACAGTGCGCCGCCCCAGGAGTCAAAAATCATCACGGCTTGAGCGCCTGCGGCAATTTGTGCGTTCAGGTACTGAATCACGGTTTGTGCCGTGATTTCCAGAATGCGATGCAACAGCTCCGGTCTGGCATAACCCATCTTTTTGGTATTGAGGAAGTCGGTACCGCCTTTGCCTTCGACCATATAAGTCGCCAGGGTCCAAGGGCTGCCGGAAAAGCCGATCAGCGGAACGCGGCCATTGAGTGCTTTGCGGATGCTGCTGACCGCGTCAAACACATATTGCAGTTTGGACATATCCGGCACTTCAAGCTTGAGGATATCTTCCTCCGCTTGTAAAGTGCGCTCAAATTTCGGGCCTTCACCCTCTTCAAAATACAAGCCCAATCCCATTGCATCCGGCACGGTCAGGATGTCACTAAACAGGATGGCCGCATCTAATTGCGGGTAGCGATCCAGCGGTTGCAGTGTGACTTCAGTGGCAAATGCCGGGCTTTGGCATAACTGCATAAAGCTGCCTGCAGTTTTCCGGCTCTCACGGTACTCCGGCAAATAACGACCGGCCTGACGCATCATCCAGACCGGCGTGTATTCTGTGGGTTGGCGCATCAGTGCGCGTAAAAAAGTATCGTTTTGGAGTTGAGTCATTGGATAGCAATTGCCTTATCTGTGATGAGGCAGGTCAACAATATGTAAAAGCATGATTATAAAGGCCAAGCTGCTATTTCACCCGAAAGAATGGTGTTTTTTTGCGATATGACAAATAAAAAACGCCGATGATATCCATCGGCGTTTTTGAGGGGGCCATTTTACTGAATTAACGTGGCAACGTCGAGCTACCCATCAAGAAAGCATCGACTTCGCGTGCGCACTGACGGCCTTCGCGGATCGCCCATACCACCAGAGATTGGCCGCGACGGATATCGCCAGCAGCAAACACTTTGGCTTTGCTGGTTTTGTAACAGCCTTCGCCATCGGTGGTGGCTTTGGCATTACCACGATTGTCTTTTTCGACACCAAAGGCGTCCAGTACTTTTTGTACTGGTGAGACAAAACCCATGGCCAAAAATACCAAGTCCGCTGGAATGGTGAATTCAGAGCCTGGTACGTCGACCATTTTGCCGTCTTTCCACTCTACGCGTGCGCCTTTGAGCGCGGTCAGTTTGCCATTTTCACCAATCAGTTCTTTGGTGGTGATAGACCAGTCGCGGTCTGCGCCTTCTTCGTGTGAACTGGAGGTGCGCATTTTGAGTGGCCAGTTTGGCCACACCAGTGATTTGTTTTCTTTTTCTGGTGGTTGTGGCATCAATTCGAATTGCGTGACGCTGGCGGCGCCATGACGGTTGGAGGTGCCTACGCAGTCAGAGCCGGTATCACCGCCGCCGATGACGACGACATGTTTACCGGTGGCTTTGATCTGGTTAGGGACGGTATCACCGGCGACCATTTTGTTGTTTGGTGTCAAAAAGTCCATGGCGAAATGCACGCCATCCAGTTCGCGGCCTGGTACTGGCAGGTCACGTGGCAACTCGGCGCCACCGGCCAGGATCACGGCGTCGAAGTCACGTTCGAGGTCCGCTGCGCTGACGTTCTCGCCTACGTTCTGGTTCACTTTGAAGGTCACGCCTTCGGCTTCCATTTGTGCAACGCGACGGTCAATATTCGATTTGTCCAGTTTGAAGTCTGGGATGCCGTAACGCAGCAAGCCGCCGATACGGTCGTTTTTCTCAAGCACAGTCACGCTGTGACCAGCACGAGCCAATTGCTGTGCTGCTGCCAGGCCTGCAGGGCCTGAACCTACCACAGCAATTGTTTTGCCGGTTTTGTTGGGGTTGATTTGCGGTGTGACCCAGCCGTTTTCCCAGGCTTTATCAATAATCGCGTGCTCGATAGATTTAATGCCTACGGCGTCATTATTGATGTTTAAGGTACAGGCTGCTTCACAAGGTGCCGGACAAATACGGCCTGTAAAATCAGGGAAGTTGTTGGTGGAGTGCAATACATCAATCGCACTACGCCAGTCCTGGTGATACACCAGGTCATTCCAGTCTGGAATGATGTTGTTGATTGGACAGCCGGTGGTACAGAAAGGAATGCCGCAATCCATGCAGCGAGCACCCTGCTGTTTGGCCTGGTCGTCTGTCAAATGCAGGACGAACTCTTTATAGTTTTTGACGCGATCTTTGACCGGCAGATTCTCTTCTGCCAGGCGGTCAAATTCCATGAAACCTGTGACTTTACCCATGTGAAATCATCTCTTCCCTGTTGCTTTGTACAGACGCAACCTTAACAAGGCCCCGCGCGAGGCGGGGCATACAATTAACAAAAACGATTAAGCGGCTTGTTTGGCAGAAGCTGCAGCCATTTCGGTCAGTGCGCGTTTGTATTCGTTAGGGAATACTTTGACGAATTTCGCACGTGAGGCCGGCCAGTCAGCCAGAAGTTCTTTTGCCCGCGGACTACCGGTCAGCGCCAGGTGCTGCTCGATCAAGCCTTTCAGAATCACTTCATCAGGCTGGCCCAGGTGCTGCACTTTGCCGACATCGGCTTCAGCGGCTTCCACTTTGTCCAATGACACCATGCTCATATTGCAACGTTGGGCAAATTTGCCATCAATGTCGTAAACATAGGCAATACCGCCGCTCATCCCCGCTGCAAAGTTCTGGCCGGTTGGACCCAGGACCAGCACAGTACCGCCAGTCATGTATTCACAGCCGTGGTTACCCACGCCTTCAACCACCGCCGTTGCGCCGGAGTTACGGACGCAGAAGCGCTCGCCTGCGACGCCGCTCAAGAAGCTCTGACCAGTCGTTGCACCGTACATGACGGTATTACCGACAATAATGTTCTCGTAAGACAAACCGCGGAAAGTCGCTGGTGGCTTGATGATGATGCGACCACCACACAAACCTTTACCCACGTAGTCATTGCCTTCGCCGGTCAGTTCAAATGTAATGCCTTGAGCCAGGAATGCCGCAAAGCTCTGGCCGGAGGTGCCGGTGAATTTGACGCTGATGGTGTCGTCAGGCAAGCCTGCATGACCATAACGGCTGGCGACTTCGTGTGACAGCATGGTGCCCACGGTACGGTTGGTGTTGACGATAGGCAACGCAATGCTGACTTTTTCGCCTTTTTCCAATGCCGGTTTTGCCAGTTCAATCAATTGATTGTCCAGGGCTTTAACCAGGCCATGATCTTGCACGTCATTGTTTTTGCGCGACACGCTGGCTGGCATTTCTGGCAAGTGGAATACCTTGCTGAAGTCCAGGCCATTGATTTTCCAGTGCTCAATCCCGGCTTTCATGTCCAGCAAGTCTGCGCGGCCAATCAGGTCTTCAAACTTGGCAATGCCGATGCTGGCCATCAGTTCACGTAACTCTTCTGCTACAAAGAAGAAGTAGTTCACCACATGTTCTGGTTGACCGGTAAATTTCTTACGCAGCTCAGGGTCTTGTGTCGCCACGCCAACCGGGCAAGTATTCAGGTGACACTTACGCATCATGATACAGCCTTCAACCACCAGTGGTGCGGTGGCAAAACCAAACTCATCTGCACCCAGCAAGGCGCCGATCAGTACGTCACGGCCGGTTTTCATCTGGCCATCGACTTGCAGCACAACACGGCCACGCAACTGGTTCAATACCAGGGTCTGCTGGGTTTCGGCCAGGCCGAGTTCCCATGGTGTACCAGCATGTTTGATTGATGAAATAGGGGAAGCACCCGTACCACCGTCATGGCCTGCGACCACAATGTGGTCGGACTTGGCTTTGGCTACACCAGCCGCCACGGTACCGATACCTGTTTCAGACACCAGTTTCACAGAAATAGACGCTTTTGGATTGGCGTTTTTCAGGTCGTGAATCAGTTGTGCCAAATCTTCGATCGAATAAATATCGTGGTGAGGCGGTGGGGAGATCAAACCTACGCCAGGCACTGAGAAACGCAGTTTCGCAATGTACGGCGATACTTTATGGCCTGGTAATTGGCCGCCTTCACCTGGTTTGGCGCCTTGTGCCATCTTGATCTGGATCTGGTCGGCGCTGCTCAGGTATTCAGCAGTCACGCCAAAACGGCCAGAAGCCACTTGCTTGATGCGTGAGCGCATGGAGTCGCCCGCTTTCAAGGCCACATCGGCTTCAATCAGGTCGCTACCCAGCACTTTGGCAATGCTGGAATCTATTTGTACTGGAATAAAGCGTTTAACGTCTTCACCACCTTCGCCGGTGTTGGACTTACCGCCAATGCGGTTCATCGCCACTGCCAGTGTGGCATGTGCTTCGGTGGAGATTGAGCCCAGTGACATGGCGCCAGTCGCAAAGCGTTTGACGATGTCTTTGGCAGGTTCAACCTGATCCAGCGGAATGGCTTTGCCAGCTGCTTTGATTTCAAACAGGCCGCGCAAGGTCATGTGACGGCGGGTCTGGTCATTAATCAGCGCAGCATATTCTTTATAGGTATCGTATTGACCGGTGCGGGTAGCATTTTGCAATTTGCTGATGGATTGCGGTGTCCACAAGTGCTCTTCACCACGCACACGGAAGGCATATTCGCCACCTGCTTCCAGGGCGTTGGACAATACCGGGTCGGTACCAAAGGCCTGACTGTGCAAGCGTACGGTTTCTTCGGCAACCTGTTCCAGACCGATACCTTCAATCTGGCTGACGGTGCCGGTGAAGTAGTCGTTAACGAATTGGCTGTTCAAGCCAATCGCTTCGAAAATCTGTGCGCCACAGTAAGACTGGTAGGTCGAGATACCCATTTTGGACATCACTTTGTACAAGCCTTTACCGATTGCCTTGACGAAGTTCTTGCCCGCTTTTTCAACATCGCTGGTCATGGTCTTCATGGTTTCATATACCAACCATGGGCACACTGCTTCGGCGCCGTAACCTGCCAACAGGGCAAAGTGGTGTACCTCACGGGCAGAGCCGGTGTCGATCACTAAGCCAGTGCTGGTGCGCAAGCCCGCTTTAACCAGGAACTCATGCGTTGCAGAGCAGGCCAGCAAGGCTGGAATGGCGATACGGCTGGCAGATACACTGCGGTCAGATAAAATCAGCACGTTGTAACCGTCATGCACGGCTTTTTCGGCCTGGTCATGCAAGATGTCCAGGGCCTGTTTCATGCCTGCTTTACCAAGGGCTGCATCATAAGTCAGGTCCAGCACGATGGATTTGAACTGGCCTTTGGTCAGTGACTCGATCTGTTTGAGTTTTTCCAGACCATCCAGGCTCAATACCGGTTGGCCACTTTCCAGGCGCAATGGTGGGTTGGTTTCGTCAACCGCCAACAGGTTCGGTTTAGGGCCGATAAAGGTCACCAGCGACATCACCAATTCTTCACGAATCGGGTCAATTGGCGGGTTGGTTACCTGTGCGAACAACTGCTTGAAATAGTTGTACAAGGTTTTGGCCTTGTTGGACAACACTGGCAGCGCCGCGTCGTTGCCCATGGAGCCTGAGCCTTCTTCACCGTTATCCAGCATTGGCTGCAGTACAAACTTCAGGTCTTCCTGGGAATAGCCGAAGGCTTGTTGCGTATCCAGCAAATCCGCATTCAGGCTGACTTCTCCGCTACCTACATTCGGCAGCTCGGTCAGGTGGAAGCGCGTTTGCTCAATCCATTGACGGTAAGGCTTGGCTTGCGCCAATTCAGTTTTTACTTCTTCGTCGTCAATGATGCGACCTTGCTCCATGTCGATGAGCAACATTTTGCCCGGCTGCAAGCGCCATTTTTTAACGATTTTTTCTTGCGGGAAAGTGATCACGCCCATTTCAGACGCCATCATCACGATGTCGTCTTCAGTCACCAGGTAGCGCGCTGGACGCAAACCGTTACGATCCAGGGTCGCACCAATCATTTTGCCATCGGTGAACGCCACGGCAGCCGGGCCATCCCATGGCTCCATCAGCGCGGCGTGGTATTCATAGAAAGCGCGACGGTCTTCATCCATTAATGGATTGCCAGCCCAGGCTTCCGGGATCAGCATCATCATGGCATGCGGCAGGCTGTAACCACCGGCGACCAGCAACTCCAGACAGTTGTCAAAACAGGCGGAGTCAGATTGGCCTTCGGCAATCAGTGGCCACAGTTTTTCCAGATCTTCACCCAAAACGGCGGATTTCATGGTTTCGTGGCGTGCCGCCATCCAGTTAACGTTGCCTTGTACGGTGTTAATTTCACCGTTGTGCGCAATCATGCGGAATGGGTGGGCCAAATCCCAGGCCGGGAAGGTGTTGGTAGAGAAACGCTGGTGTACCAGGGCCAAAGCCGAGACCACGCGCGCATCTTTCAGGTCGGTATAGTAGATACCTACTTCGTTCGCCAGCAGCATGCCTTTATAGACAATGGTGCGGGAAGAGAAAGAAGGCATGTAAAACTGTGCTTTGTCTTGCAGGTTGAGCGCGCGAATCGCATGCTCAATACGTTTGCGAATCACAAAACATTTGCGTTCAAAGGCAGTGCTGTCTGCTGTGGTGCTGGCAATAAATACCTGGCGCATCACCGGCTCAACGGCGCGCGCTGCATCAGCGATATTGCTGTTGTCGACAGGCACATCGCGCCAGCCCAGCAGTGTTTGGTTTTCTTCAGCGATGATTTGCGCAAAAATGGCTTCGCACTTGGCGCGGTTATCTGCATTTTGTGGCAAGAAAGCCTGGCCCACAGCGTATTGGCCTGTGGCTGGCAGGGTCATGCCCAATTTGGCGGCTTCTTCACGCATGAAGGTGTCAGGCATTTGCATCAGCAAACCAGCGCCGTCACCCAGTTTCGGGTCATAACCTGTTGCGCCGCGGTGCGTCAGGTTATCCAGTAATTGCAGGCCCTTGGCGACGATATCGTGGCTTTTCTGCCCTTTGATATGGGCAACAAAGCCCACGCCACAGCTATCCTTTTCGTGGCGTCTGTCGTATAAACCCTGAGATTGGGGAGCTAAACCAAACTGGTCGTCCAGAGCGGTTGCGGTATCTTGAGAAGCACTCATCACGTTGTTGTCAGACTGCATGTCCATTGCCAGATTCTTCACTTACAAAACATTTGGAGGAACCTTCAATGATACCGTTAAAGTTTAGCAATTTCAATTGTTTAGCCTGCGTTAAATAACGGATAAATCTATTTTTTTATCTTAATTGAGAATGGTTTTTATTTACCCGTGAAAAATGGCAGCAGAGACCGAAGTTTGGCGGTTTTTACGGCGGCAGTTGCGCACGCCGTGTATGAGATGTGCGCTGTTTTAATTGAGGAAAGTGGGCTTTTACGGATTGACGTCTTGAAATAAGGCGCGCATTTGAGGTGTCTTATTTAAGTGCCCAATGTGGGGCTTGTTCTTTTGTGCGGTCAGCTGGTTTTATTTGCATCATGCGGCACACCGGCGGATGGGGGTGCCGCATGATCAAGAGGGATTACAGGCTTGCGAAAGCGATTGCTGCCGCCTGTACTGTTTGCGCGATATCTGCATCGGTATGTGCTGCTGAAACAAAACCTGCTTCAAAGGCCGATGGGCCGAGGTAAATGCCGCTGTCCAGCATGCTGTGAAAGAATTTGTTAAAGGCGTTTTTGTCTGCCTGCATCATCTCTGCATAGCTGCTTGGGTGGCTGGCACTGAAGTACAGGCCAAACATACCGCCGACACTCTGTGCGCTAAACGTCACGCCAGCGGCCTGCGCTGCCTGGGTCAGGCCTGCGGTGAGCTTGGTTGTTTGTGCGGTTAGTTTTTCATAAAAATCAGGGGCTTGAACCAGTTTTAAAGTGGTCAGGCCTGCTGTGACCGCCACCGGATTGCCCGAGAGCGTGCCTGCTTGGTAGACCGGGCCTAATGGCGCTAATACACTCATAATGTCTTTGCGGCCACCAAAAGCACCGACCGGTAAGCCGCCGCCGATGACTTTGCCCAATGTTGTCATATCGGGTGTGATGCCATACAAGGCTTGTGCGCCGCCGAGGGCCACGCGGAAACCGGTCATCACTTCGTCAAAAATCAGTACCGTGCCGTGCTGGGTGCACAGTTCACGCAGGGTTTGCAAGAATTCCTGATGTGGCACGATCAGGTTCATATTGCCAACAACGGGCTCCAGAATCACGCAGGCGATTTCATCGCCGATGCTGGCGAAGGTGTCTTTGAGCATTTGCGTGTTGTTGTAATCCAGCGTCAAGGTGTGGGCAGCCACTTCTGCGGGTACGCCAGCCGAGCTGGGTTCGCCAAAGGTCAGCAAGCCAGAACCTGCTTTTACTAATAAAGCATCGGCGTGGCCGTGATAACAGCCTTCAAATTTGATGATTTTGCTGCGTTTGGTAAAGCCGCGCGCAACGCGGATGGCGCTCATGGTGGCTTCGGTGCCGCTGCTGACCAGGCGTACTTGTTCCATGCTAGGCACCAGCGCGTTGAGTAGCTCGGCCATTTCCAGTTCAAGGCCGGTGGGTGCGCCGAAGCTCAGGCTGTTGGCAGCCGCTTGCTGCACGGCGGCGATGACTTCAGGATGCGCATGCCCCAGGATCATGGGGCCCCAGGAGTTGATGTAGTCGATATATTCCTTGCCATCGACATCCCACAGTTGGGAGCCCAGGCCTTTTTTAAAAAAGATGGGCGTGCCGCCCACGCTGCGAAACGCGCGTACTGGCGAGTTGACACCGCCTGGAATCAGTTGCTGGGATTTTTCAAACAATTGCTGGTTGCGAGAGGTCATGGATTATGCAATCTGGTAAACATCAAAAAAACGTATTCTATCAGAGCGAGCAGGCTTGATCATGCTGGTGTAGATCGCTAGTGCAAATCGCTGCAAATCATTAGTGAAGCTGTTGCAGGCGCTGTTGAATGTCCGGCCAGGCCTGGCTGTCCAGTTGCTGGATATGCTGCTCGGCATTACTTAATAATGTGAGCTGTTGTGTTTGTTGCGCCAGGATAGCCAGACCGCTCCAGGCATCAAGATGCGCTGGCTGCAAGCTAACCGCACGTTCATAGGCTTGTTGCGCAGCGGCAGCCTGGCCTTGGCCATGCAGTGCACTGCCCAGGTAAAAACTGGCTTCTGCCGATTGCGGCTCCTGGGCCAGCCATGCGCGCGCAATGCCTTCTAATGCTTGCCAATCCCCGGTTTGATAAGGCTGTACCACTTGCATCAAATAAGGGCGTGCATCCGCAGGCAAATCCCAAAAGGCGGTGGCATCCGGCACGGTGGTGGTTGCGGCGCGCTGTTGCATCAGGTTTTTTATCCACTCTACAGGCAAACTGTAAAAATACGCATCCTTACCTGGGCTTTTAAACGTACTCAGAGATACCAGCTCGCCCGCCTGGTTGAAGGTCGGGCTGCCACTGGAGCCCATAATAAAAGCAGCATCCGTGCGTACAATGAGGCTGCCGTCGTAAGGATATAAGGCACGCACCTTGCCTGCGATGGTTTGTGGTTTCGGTGGGCCGCCTGGAAAGCCAATCGAAAACACGTCATCCCCATAATGCAGAGAGGCGGCTGAAGCGAGTTTGACCGCTGGTAATTCAAGGTATTTGAATTTTAGCAGGCAAATATCATGTCGCCAGTCGGCAATCATCTCGACCGGACTCATACTGTCGCCAAACTTCGAAATGCTGATGCCGTTGCTATTCGCGACCACATGGCAGTTGGTGGCGACCGTATCTTTATCAACAACGACGCCACTGCCGACGCCATGGCCACCGCTATTGGTCAAGGCGTGCACTTTCACCACCGAAGCTTTCAGGTGGTAAACCAGGTCAAGGTCAGGCTGGGCATGCGCTGCCTGTGCCAGCAGCCAGCAGGTCATTAAGGTAAAGAGATAAGGCAATAAGCGCATATGAACTCCCGGTATAGGATTGCGGGTCGTGATTGCAATCTGTTTTTGATTCAAAAATGCAAAAAATTCTCATTCCGGCCCATAAACCCAGTGAAAAGCCGTGCAAACAGCGCTAGAATAGCCGATATTTTTGATTGTCTTAAGGATTTACCATGCTGATTACAAGCGAAATCGTCGATTTGAACACTCCAACCGGAGTGATGCGTACTTATGTACATCGTCCAAAACACGATGGCAAGGTGCCTGCGGTTTTGTTTTACTCTGAAATCTTTCAGCAAACCGGCCCGATTGAACGTGCTGCACGCTTTTTAGCTGGCCATGGTTATGCCGTGCTGGTGCCAGAAGTGTTTCATGAATTAAACCCGATTGGTACCGTCCTGGGCTATGACGACGCCGGCCGCGATAAAGGCAATGCTGACAAGATGGCTAAAGACGTACAAGCCTATGACACTGACAACCGTGCCATGATTGATTACCTGAACGCACAAGCCTGGTATGACGGCAATTTGGGTGCGGCTGGTTTCTGTATCGGTGGCCACCTGGCTTTCCGTGCCGCGTTGCAGCCAGAAGTCAAAGCCACCGCCTGTTTTTATGCCACCGATTTGCATACCAATATTATTCCAAACAAACCAGGCCAGCACAGCATGGAGCGCGTTAACGAGATCAAAGGCGAATTGCTCATGATCTGGGGCAAGCAGGACCCGCATATCCCTGGCGACAAGCGCGCTGAGCTATATAACCGCTTTGCGGCTTTGCCTGGTTTGCATTACACCTGGCATGAATTCAATGGCCAACATGCCTTTATGCGCGATGAAGGTGAACGTTATGATGCGCAGTTGGTCAACCTCGGGTATCAGTTGACCTTGCAAATGTTCGGAAACGTACTCAAGTAAGTGATTGCTAGCAAACTTGAGTGAAAGAAAACTATGGTGCTGAATATGTCATGCCAGTTGCGAATTTCAAAACAACGAGCATGCGGTATTCAATACATACCCTAGTCCAAGCACAGGTCAAAAGCCTGTGCTTTTTTTTCAACTAAATTAACCATTTATTAGAGATAACTATGACTATAAAAAATGCGGATATTGGATTGGTGGGATTGGCAGTGATGGGCCAAAACCTGGCACTTAACATTGCGGATCACGGCTATACCATTGCGGTCTATAACCGTGACCCCAAGAAAATGCTGAACTTCATCGAGGAATGCAAAAAGAATGAGCCTTCGCACGAGCGCGTGGTGGGTCATGCCGATCTGGCTTCTTTTGTATTAAGCATCAAACGTCCTCGTAAAATTGTGCTGCTGGTGAAGGCCGGTAGTGCGACGGACGTAACGATTAACGCTTTGCTGCCTTTTCTGGAGCAGGGTGACATTATTATTGATGGTGGCAATGCCTTGTGGACGGACACTATCCGTCGCGAAAAAGAGCTGGCTGCCAAAGGCATCGAGTTTATTGGTTCTGGTGTTTCCGGTGGTGAAACCGGCGCCCGTTTTGGTCCTTCCCTGATGCCATCCGGCACACGCAAGGCCTGGTCTAGCCTGGAGCCGATCTGGCGCGATATCGCTGCTAAAGTCGACCCTGTGACTGGTGCTCCATTAGAAGGTGGCGCACCAGGCAAGCCGGTGGTGGGTGGCTTCTCTTGTGCCGAGTATATCGGCCCGGACGGTGCTGGCCATTATGTGAAAATGGTGCACAACGGCATTGAATACATCGATATGCAGTTGATTTGCGAAGCCTACTGGCTGATGAAGAACCTGCTGGGCATGCCAGCAGACGAAATCGGTAAAGTGTTTGCCGAGTGGAATAAAGGGGAGTTGTCCAGCTTCCTGATTGAAATCACCGCTGATATCCTGCAACAAAAAGATCCTGCCGGTAAAGGCTTCCTGGTGGACCAGATCCTGGATACGGCTGGCCAGAAAGGCACCGGTCAATGGACCGCCGCCAACGCACTGGAATTGGGTGCGCCTGCGAATGCGATTGCCGCTGCGGTATATGCGCGCGCCTTGTCCAGCCTGAAAGAAGAGCGCGTCGAAGCGAGCAAGATCCTCAAGGGCCCGGCGATTGTGCAAGAGAAAGACAAAGCGGCCATTATTGAGGCGATCAAGAATGCCTTGTATTGCTCAAAAATCTGCGCCTATGCACAAGGCTTCCAGCTCATCGACAAGGCACAAGTGGCTTACAACTGGAAACTCAACTTCGGTGAAATTGCCCAGATCTGGCGTGGCGGTTGTATCATCCGCGCGCGTTTCCTGCAAAAAATCACTGATGCCTATGCATTGAACTCACGCCTGAAAAACCTGATGCTGGATCCATACTTCACCAATGCGATGAATGAAGGCCAGGCTGGCTGGCGTAAAGTGATTGCGCTGGCGGTGACCAATGGTATCCCGGCGCAAGGCTTTGCGGCCGCGTTGGCTTATTATGATGGTTACAGAAGTGCAGATTTGCCAGCAAACCTGTTGCAAGGTCAGCGTGACTACTTTGGCGCGCATACCTATGAGCGTAAAGACCAGCCGCGCGGTCAGTTCTTCCACCTGGATTGGCCAGAAGCTGGTCGTCCGCAATTGGCGATTGAGTAGGTGCTTTGCCGGGTGCCAGCAATGGTGCCCGTAGCATGCATAGATAAGTCGGATGCATAAACAAAAAGATGGCGCTGGTCGCCATCTTTTTTGTTTTCTATCTTTAATATTTGTCGCCTTGCCTGAAGTCTCAGGTTTGGAGGGAGCAAGGGCCGCTACAGGCTGAATAAGGTCAGTGTATGACACTCAATGCATGTTTCTGCATTGAGTCAGAAATCGTGACCCGCTACCGGGTCTTGCGCCAGCTAAAGATGCGTGATTAAACGCAGTCGCAGCTGGATTCCAGAAAGCGGTGTAACTCGTTAATTGCTTTCGTGTGTTGCTGTGCTTCAATAGCCGCTTTTGCATCTGCCAGGTTGGCGGCGGTATTCAAGCTTGGTGCATAAATTTCGTCCACTAAAAAAATTTTGGACGGACTTGCCTGGTGTGACTGTGCGATTTGCATTTCAATATTCCTTTTGGGATTTCCAATATTCGGGGCACAAAACGACGAATTGTGTTCGTCGTGCATGTGGCGCCAAAATTAACAAAAAGTTCCTTGTACAGCAATGTGATATCCGCCGTGATGACCAAACTTGTCAATTTCTTACGACATATTTGTATTGCTACAACATACAAGCAAACATGGTGCCATGTTTAATGACCTTAACGCATACCAATCCTGTTAGGATGACAGGGCTTGAATGGCGCCTGAAAAAAGACCGCACATGAAAAACTGAAAGCCAAATGTGCTGATTTTTCGTAAAATATCGGCTTGATCAATCAAAAATGAAGAGCAGCATGCAAATTTTTGTCAACGGTAAGGCTACGCCACTGCCCGCAGAGGCCATGAGTGTGCTGGCGCTGGTAGAGCATATGCAGCTCACTGGCAAGCGCATTGCCATCGAGCGCAATGGCGATATTGTGCCGCGTGGCCAATTTGCCGAGGTGCAATTGCAGGCGGACGATAAACTGGAAATCGTGGGTGCCGTTGGCGGTGGCTAGTCACCGACTGCTGATATAGATGATTGAGTTAAACGCATTGAATAGAGAGTTTTTGAATATGAATGACGCTTTGGTAATCGCCGGTAAGTCTTATCAGTCCCGCCTGTTGGTGGGCACCGGCAAATATAAGGATTTCACGCAGACGCGTGCAGCCATTGATGCCAGTGGTGCAGAAATTGTCACCGTGGCCATCCGCCGGACCAATATTGGCCAAAATGCTAACGAACCCTCTTTGCTGGATTATTTGCCGCCCAGTGAGTTTACCTATTTGCCGAATACGGCTGGCTGCTATAGCGCTGATGATGCCGTACGTACATTACGCCTGGCGCGTGAGTTGCTGGATGACCATAGACTGGTCAAGCTGGAGGTGCTGGGTGACCCTAATACTTTATACCCGAATGTGATGGAGACGATTGCCGCTGCCAAAACCCTGGTAAAAGAGGGGTTTGAGGTGATGGTGTATACCTCGGATGACCCGATTATTGCCAAGCAGTTAGAGGATATCGGCTGTGTGGCGGTGATGCCGCTGGCCTCACTGATTGGGTCGGGCATGGGGATTTTAAACCCGTGGAACCTGCAGATTATTATTGAAAGTGCCAAGATCCCGGTGCTGGTTGATGCGGGTGTGGGCTGTGCCTCTGATGCGGCGATTGCCATGGAGCTGGGCTGTGCCGGGGTGCTGATGAATACGGCGATTGCTGCGGCGCGTGACCCGGTGCTGATGGCGAGTGCCATGAAAAAAGCGGTTGAAGCCGGTCGCGAGTCATTCCTGGCTGGCCGTATGGCGAAAAAGCTGTACTCTGCCAGCCCGAGCTCACCAACCACGGGCATGATAGGTTAATCATGACGGATACTGGCTTATATGCATGCGAAGTCTCGGTGGTGACCGAGTATTTGACTGCGCAATCATCGCCCGGGGCGGGGCAATATGTGTATGCCTACACCATCACCATCCGCAATACCGGCAAGACGCCGGTGCAACTCATTAGCCGCCATTGGGTCATTACTGATGCCATGCAGCAAGTGCGCGAAGTGAAAGGCCTGGGTGTGGTGGGCGACCAGCCGCTACTGGCACCCGAGGCTGAGTATAGCTATACCAGTAGTGTCATGTTCAGCACGCCTAGCGGTGAAATGTTTGGCACGTATCAAATGGTTGCGGTAGATGGTCACTGGTTTGAAGTGGATATCCCGACCTTTTGGTTACATCAGGCGGCCGGTTTGCACTAACTGTATTGATACTGCTTGCTGAATCCGGCGCATGCATGCGTCACATATCGAAACTGCCAAAGATAAACATTGCAAAAAGCAAAACAGTGATAGCCACCAACCATACTTTTAAATTCTGCCAGGCCATGTTGCTGGCCTCCCTATTTTTTCTGGCGGGTTGTCAAAGCGTGCCGCCCGCGACCAAGCCGCCAGTTATTAAGCCAGCCACGCCAGGCAAACCCGCTGTGGCACCTGCGCCTGAAAAACCAGCGGCGACCAATGTGCCGACGCAGCCTTATGCTTTGTTAAAGGCAGCCAGTTGGACGGATTTGCCCGGGCTGGCCAAAGAGGACTGGGTCACCAGCTGGCGAGCCTGGATGCAAGGCTGCCAGGGGCTCAGAAACAAAGCTGACTGGCAAGCCGTCTGTGCCGTGGCTTTACTGGTCAAGGCCGACGACGCTGCGGCCATACAGGCCTACTGGCAACAGTATTTCAATGTCTATCAGACACAGCAACCTGAAGGTGCGCCGCAAGGTTTGATGACCGGCTATTACCAGCCGGTATTAAAAGGGGCCCGCACGGCCAGCGCACGCTACCCGGTGCCTCTGTATAAAACACCTGCCGACCTGGTGACGGTGAACTTGTCCGGCTTGTTTCCTGAGCTCAAATACAAGCGTGTGCGTGGCCGCCTGCAAGGACAGTCACTCATCCCTTATTACACGCGCGCAGACATCGAACAAGCGCAATCGCCGTTGGCTGGCAGCGAGTTGTTATGGGTGAATGATTCTGTCGAAGCATTTTTCTTGCAGGTGCAAGGCTCGGGGATCGTTGAGCTTGAAAACGGCGAGCGATTGCCGGTGGGCTACGCGGATCAAAACGGGCATCCATATCAATCCATCGGCAAGCTGTTAGTCGAGCGTGGCGAGATGGTGGCGAGTGAAGCTTCCATGCAGGGAATTAAAAACTGGGGGCAACAACATCCTGACCAATTACGCGCATTGCTGGATGCGAATCCTAGCTATGTGTTTTTTAAATTATTGCCTGCAGGTTTGTCTGGACCGCTAGGTGCGCTGGGTGTGCCGTTAAGCGCCGCCCGTAGTATCGCGGTTGACCCGTTTTATATCCCACTGGGGGCGCCAGTCTACCTGGCCACGACTTACCCAAACTCGGAGGCGCCTTTGCAGCAGCTGATGCAGGCGCAAGATACCGGTGGCGCCATCAAAGGTGGCGTACGTGCAGATGTCTATTGGGGTGAGGGCGAGTCTGCGGGCAAGCTGGCAGGCGCGATGCGCCAGCAAGGGCAGTTGTGGGTGTGGTTGCCTAAAACGTTCCCGCTACCACACTAGCTGCTATGCACCGCATGCATGACAGGCAAGATTACGGCTGGCAAGCACATGTGGTTGGTCGGCTACCGTTGCGGCCCTGGTTGCAGGAACGTGGCTCGTTAACCGCTCGATTAAAGCGTCAATATCCGGATTTCTCAGTCAAGGTGTTGTCTCAAGGCTGGCGCAAGCCTAACGTCGATGAGCAGGCAGTGTTACGATTGCCTGCCGCCACCCATGCCTGGGTGCGCGAAGTCATGCTGATGGGGCAGGGGCAGCCGCAGGTATTTGCACACAGCGTCATTGCCCGTAAGGACTTGCGAGGGGCATGGTGCCAATTGCGCAATATTGGGCGTGTGCCATTGGGTGCGGCACTGTTTGCCAATGCCAGTGTGCAGCGTGGTCGTTTACACTACCGAAAATTGTCACCTGCACACCCGCTGTACAAAGCTTTTTACCGTCATTTTCCTGAGCAAGCGCGGCAGGTGCTATGGGCTAGGCGCTCATTGTTTTGCCTGCGGCATTATCGTTTGCTGGTGACTGAAGTGTTTTTACCGTCCTGCGCCCAGCCGCCTGGTCGTTAATCCTTATCAGGAATCCTTTTTATGCAACTTCTCGCCAAATGGCATGCTTATTACCGGCTGACGCGGCTGGATAAGCCTATCGGTATCTGGCTGTTATTGTGGCCTACGCTGTGGGGGCTGCTGATTGCAGGGCAAGGGCAGCCACAGTGGTGGGTTGCCTGTGTATTTGTGCTGGGGACAGTGTTGATGCGGTCGGCAGGCTGTGCATTAAATGATATTGCTGACCGGCATTGGGATGGCGCCGTTGCGCGCACAAACAAGCGGCCGCTGGCGACCGGTGAAATCTCCGTCAAAGAGGCTTACCTGGTCGCCATCGGATTGTCGTTACTGGCGTTTGCGCTGGTTTGTACACTGGGCTGGCAAGTCGTGTTGTGGTCTGTGCCTGCATTGTTTCTCGCCGTCAGTTATCCTTATACCAAACGCTTTTTCGCCATTCCACAAGCCTATCTGGGCATTGCCTTCGGTTTTGGCATCCCGATGACTTTTGTTGCCTTGCAGGGGCAGGTGCCTGCGGTTGCCTGGTGGCTATTGTTGGCCAATGTCTGCTGGTCGGTGGCTTATGACACGGCCTATGCCATGGTCGACCGCGAAGATGACCTCAAAATTGGCATCCGTTCTTCGGCTATCACCTTCGGGCGTTTTGATGTGCTGGCGATTATGGCTTGCTTTGCCGCCATGCTGCTGATTGTGGGCTATGTAGCGCAAGTGCTGGCGCTGGGCTGGCCATTCTGGCTGGGCTGGTGTGTGGCGGTTGCGCAACTGTGGCGGCAATACAGGCTGATTCGTCACCGGCAGCCTGGTGATTGTTTCAAGGCGTTTCTGGAGAATGTCTGGATTGGTGCGGCATTGACCGCCGGGTTGGCAGCCAGTTACTGCTTAGGCGGACTTGCGTAATGTTGAAGGCTCATCCAGTTCGAAGGTGAAATCTGTCCAATACTGGAAGGGCGTGTGTTCAACTGGCGCCAGAATATAAAGATCTTCTGACAGCTGTTGCAACTCACGCAAGTTGCCATTGATCGGTTCTTCATGGTCAGCCGCTTTTGGCGCGGGCGGCACTGCTGGCAAGTTTTGTGTCTGGCAGGCAATTTCTTTCAACAACATCAGGTCTTCAAAGACGCTGCGCTCAAAGCCCATGCGTGGTACCAGTCGCGTGTTGTAAACCAGGTCGTCAATCAAGGCAATCACCTGCGGTGTGCCCCAGGCTTGTTGCAAGGCTTTCATGACGCGCGGGAAGGATTCAATACCTTGTTGCTTCAAGTCCGGCGCGTGCTCCACGTTGAGGTTGAAATGTTTGCGGCATTCGCCGGCAACAATATCAAATTCTTGCTGCTTGCCTTCTTTCGACAGCAGGTCCAGCAAATACAGCCACATCCAGGGTGAGGATTTCGGATGCTTGGCCAAATGCTGCTGCAAATGATCAATCGCCTGATTGACCCGGCCATGTGTGAATAATCGCGAAGCATCTTGCATCACCGCCTGTGTACTTTGCTGCGAGCTCACCTTCAGAGGCACGCCGTGTGGCATCACCGTATCATCGTTGGCATGCATGGGCACTGATTTTAAGCGGCTGCTTGTTTTGGTCGTGGCAGGTGGCTGAGTTAGCGTATTTAAGCCATGTGTGTCACTTGCCTGCTGAGTCGGCAAGACGGTGGCTGAAAAAGGTTTGCCACTCAGTGGGCGCGTCGCCGGGCCCGATGTGCCATCGGTAGGTATAGATGCAGCGTCACTTTGTTTCGCTGTACGGCGTGACTTAATCACTTTTGGCACGGCGGCGTGGCGGCGTAGCCAGTCAGCAAAGAAAAAACCGCTGGCGATCAGCGCGAGCCCCAAGGCAATGACCAGTGTGCGTAATAGGTGATTTTCGTTTTGCAGGTGAGTAAGCTGGGTTTCTAGTGTCGCCAGGATGTCCGCCTGCGCCAGGTTGCTGGCATACAGGACATCAGATTTTGTCTGTAATTGTTTGAAGTTTTGCTGCAAATCGTTAATTTGCGCTTGCAGTGCCGTATAAGCTTCTACTGGGATGGCAGGCGGCGCGGGCGGTGTTTCAACCACTTCTGGTGAAATCACTGCAATGGGCACAGGAGTCGCGTTGCTGATGGGTGGCGTGGCTGCAATAGCGATTGAAACCGTATTGTCGGGCTGAATGGTCACAGTCTGCCGCGTGTGCTGGCAGCGATCAGTCAAGGTCAGTGTCAGCGGGCTGGCAATGGCAGCGTCAGACCACAGCATCAATACGCCCTGCTGGCTACCCAGGGTCGTGTATTCCAGGTGAACAGGGCTGGTCTCTGGCGCTGATTGTTTGGAAGATTGGCTCAGGTTGAAGCAACTGATATCTGTGTCTGCCTGAACATGACTCAGCGGTAGCTGGGCCAATAATGGCTGGCCTGGCGCAGATTCAATCGTGAGTGCGCCAAATTCAGCGGCTTGTAGCAACGATGTAAACGCAAACAGCACGGAAGCACAAAGCCCTCGCCAGCCAGTGGCAGCGCGAAAACGGAGTGATTTAACCTGGTATATGCCTGAAAGCATCTAAAATTATTTTTAGTAGTGTTGCTGCTGTTTAATTAAGTGACTGTGGTTTAAATCAATCTAAAGTAAACGGATGCAGAAAGTCAAAACTTGAGCTAATATAGCATCCGATTGCAATTATCCTTGAAAAAACAAGGCTTGTTTGTGATAAAAGCACGTTTTATATCAAGTAATTTGCCTAATTGATGGCAAAAAAGCCACAAAATAGCTTGCCTCAGTCAGCAACCTGATTCCATCAGGCTGGTTACGATTATTTTAGAATATTTCGTTGACAAGCTTTCTTATGCTGGCATATAATCCGCCCTCTTAATTTATACGCTATAACTCGGTAGTTATAAAATGAAAACTTTTTCAGCAAAATCGCATGAAGTACAACGTGACTGGTTCGTGATTGACGCCACAGACTTGGTATTGGGTCGTTTGGCCAGCGCAATCGCTCATCGCCTGCGTGGTAAGCATAAAGCTATTTACACACCACACGTGGATACAGGCGACTACATCATTGTAGTCAATGCGGACAAAATTAAAGTAACTGGTAACAAAGCGGGTGACAAGCTGTATCACCGCCACTCCGGTTACCCAGGCGGTATCACTACGACTTCATTCTCAAAAATGCAAGACCGTTTCCCAGGTCGTGCGTTGGAGAAAGCTGTGAAAGGCATGTTGCCAAAAGGTCCTTTGGGCTATGCCATGATCAAAAAAATGAAAGTGTATGCGGGCGACAAGCACGAGCACATTGCGCAGCAACCGCAACCATTAACCATCTAATTTAAGACGATTAGGATAAAACATGATCGGTAAATACAACTACGGCACTGGCCGCCGCAAAAGTTCAGTGGCACGTGTGTTCCTGAAGTCCGGCAGTGGCAATATCGTGGTCAACGATAAGCCAGTTGACACATACTTTTCACGCGAAACTTCTCGCATGATTTTGCGTCAACCGCTGGAATTGACTAACAACACAGCAAGCTTTGACATTCTGGTCAATGTGCATGGTGGTGGTGAATCCGGTCAAGCGGGTGCAGTGCGTCATGGCATTACCCGTGCGTTGATTGACTATGATGCAGCTTTGAAGAGCGCATTGTCTCACGCTGGTTTCGTAACACGTGATGCACGTGAAGTTGAACGTAAGAAAGTCGGCCTGCGTAAAGCGCGTCGTCGTAAGCAGTTCTCCAAACGTTAATTTCCAGCGTTTGTTACAAACCTGTTGTGCAAAAAGGTCGCATTGGCGGCCTTTTTCATTTATATTGTTTTACTTTTTATGCATGGGTCGTCATCGAACGCGCATCTGGTAAAGATATGGAAAAAATCAAAGTTGGCATTGTAGGTGGAACGGGTTATACCGGTGTTGAGTTGCTGCGTTTGTTAGCAAGACATCCTGATGTGCAATTGCAAGTGATTACCTCCAGGGGCGAGGCCGGTCTGCCGGTCGCCGATATGTTTCCCAGCTTGCGTGGCGTGATTGATCTTAAGTTTAGTGATCCGGCCACGGTCGATCTGACGCAATGTAATGTCGTCTTTTTTGCCACGCCGCATGGCGTTGCCATGGCACAAACGCCTGCGCTGGTGGCAGCTGGGGTGAAGGTCATCGATCTGGCTGCTGACTTCCGCCTCCAGGATGCTGCTGAATTCGAAAAGTGGTACAAATTGCCGCATAGCTGTACTGACGTATTGAAAGATGCCGTCTACGGCTTGCCTGAGTTGTATGCCGCTGACGTGCAGCAGGCAGACGTCATCGGTAATCCTGGTTGTTACCCGACCACGGTATTGCTTGGCTTAGCGCCGCTACTGGAGCAGGGCTGGATTGATTTCTCCGTACCTATCATTGCGGATGCCAAGTCTGGTGTCTCCGGTGCTGGTAGAAAAGCCGAGGTGGGCACCTTGTTCTCTGAGTCCAGTGATAACCTGAAAGCCTACGGCGTGGCCGGACACAGGCACCATCCTGAGATTCTGGCCCAGTTAAAGAAACTGTCCGGTAACGACGCGGTCAACCTTATATTCGTGCCGCATTTGATTCCCATGATCCGTGGCATGCTGACCACGTTGCATGTAAAACTCAACGCACAGGGCAAGCAGCAAGTGTTGCAGCAAGTCTATGAGCAGCGTTACCAGGGCGCCACTTTTGTGGATGTGATGCCTGCAGGCTCTCTGCCTGAAACCCGCTCGGTACGTGGTGCCAATGTTTTGCGGATGGCGCTATACCCACAGGCAGGCGATTATGTCACAATCGTTGTCGTGCAGGACAATCTGGTCAAAGGCGCATCTGGCCAAGCCGTGCAGAATATGAATTTGATGTTTAACCTGGCGCCGGATGCTGGTTTGCAAGTGCTGCCTTTGTTGCCATAATGATCAGGCCGATACGCAGAAGACTGAGAAACCATTTTGGCCTGACCGCCAAGCAGGTGGCAGTGCGCTCTCATCGGCCCTGGTATTTTCAAAGCATGCTGGCGGTGACCTATGTCGTTATCGGCTTTGCCTTGGCCTACTGGGTGGTGCATGATGATGATGGTGAGCATATACGTCAGCGTTTGCGGCAAGTGACCACCGAAAATATTGAATTACAGAAAAAACTGATTGCCTCGCAGCGGGAATTGCAAGTGGAGCTGGCTACCAGTAACAACCTGGCCAAAACCCTGACGGCGCAGCAGGATGAAAGCATCAAACTGAAAGAAGAATTGGTGTTTTACAAGAATATGACCAAGCGTTAGCCGCCTGCATGATATGGCTGATGCTCAATGGCCATCGCCATTTAAGTTAATTCGGAACAGGAAGTAGCATGTTTTTCAAAAAAAGCGTTCAAATCGACAGTCATATTGATACCTTGATCGGCCATGAAACACAGATTAATGGCAATATGCAATTTGCGGGCGGGTTAAGAGTCGATGGCTTGATTGCCGGGAATGTGATTGAAAAACGTGAGCATCCCAGCACACTGATTATCAGTGAAAATGGGGCCGTGACAGGCGCCGTCGAAGCTTCTAAAATTGTTTTGAATGGCATGATACGCGGCCCGGTGCGCTCTTCAGTGTTTATTGAGTTACAAAGCAAGGCCAGAATCGTGGGTGACTTGTACTATAAATCACTTGAAATGCACACCGGCGCGGTGATTGAAGGAAAACTGATTTACCTGGGGGAGCCATCTGAGGCTGCCGTCCCGGAAGCGACTTGAAATTAAAACTTTCGTCGCCATATTGTTATTGAGAATTTGACAGGAGTCTATGATGACCGCAGAAGCTACCCTTGAAATGCCCGTTCCATTGGTGTTTACCGACAATGCCGCCAAAAAAGTGAAAGAACTGATTGATGAAGAAGGCACGCCAGACCTGAAGCTGCGTGTATTCGTCAGCGGTGGTGGCTGCTCAGGTTTCCAATACGGCTTTACTTTTGAAGAAGAAGTAAACGATGATGATACACAAGTCGATAAAGACGGCGTGACCTTGCTGATTGACCCGATGAGCTTGCAATATTTGGCCGGTGCCGAGATTGATTACACCGACAGCCTGCAAGGTTCACAGTTTGTGATCCGCAACCCGAATGCGACCACTACTTGCGGTTGTGGTAGCTCGTTCTCGGTTTAACGACTGCATTCAGTCATGCGTTTTATGATTGAGAAAAGCCAAGCGTGTGCTTGGCTTTTTTTATGCCGGCTGCTACTTGTCATAAGTATGGCTACCATCAGCCAGGGCTGTACCAAGCATGCAGCAGTAGTGGTGCAAGCTATCCCTGCTGGCGCGACCGTACTTGTTCTGGGCGATAGCATTAGCTACGGTACAGGCGCCGAGCATGGCACGCAGGATTATCCGACACTGCTGGCACGCAAGACCGGCTGGCAGGTCATCAATGCCGGTATTGCTGGGGATGTTTCCAGCGGTGGTTTGTCACGCTTGCCGGGCTTATTGGCGCAGCATAGACCTCAACTGGTCATTGTTGAGCTGGGTGGCAATGATTTCTTGCGGCAAATGGCGCCAGCGCGTGTCGAGGAAAACCTGAAAAGTATCGTACATTTAGTACAGCAGGCGGATGCAGCCGCTATATTGATTGCCATGCCGCAAGTGAGTCTGGCTGGCCCGCTCAGTGATCACCCGCTCTATGCACGCGCGGCCGAGGCAACTGGCGCACTATTAGTGCCTCACGCAGTGTCTGCTGTCTTGTCAGATGGCCGACTGCTTGCCGATCAAGTGCATCCGAATGCAGAAGGTTATCGTGAGTTGGCGGATGCACTGACAAAACAGCTCCATGACCTTGGTGTGTTGCGTTAGCGGAAACGATCAGGATCGGAGAATATGAAAAGCCCGACAATCTACTGATGTCGGGCTTTTTGTTTTTGCAGGCGTGATTCAGTCTGTGGCTAGCGTTGGTGCAGCGGTACAAACTCCCTGCGTTCAGAGCCGACATACAATTGGCGCGGGCGGCCAATTTTTTGCTCAGGGTCGGCATTCATCTCGCTCCATTGCGAAATCCAGCCAGCGGTGCGCGCTAGCGCAAATATGGCGGTAAACATGGAGTTTGGAATGCCCATGGCACGCATGACGATGCCGCTGTAGAAGTCGACATTCGGATACAGTTTGCGTGAGACGAAGTATTCATCCTCCAGCGCGATTTTTTCCAGTTCCATCGCCAGTTTGAACATTGGGTCATCGTGCAGACCGAGTTCGTTCAATACTTCATGGCAGGTTTTACGCATGATGGAGGCGCGCGGATCCATATTGCGATAGACGCGGTGACCAAAGCCCATGAGGCGGAAGCTGTCAGTTTTGTCTTTGGCGCGTTTGATGAATTCACCAATGCGGCTGACGTCGCCAATCTCTTCCAGCATGTTCAATGTTGCTTCGTTGGCACCGCCATGGGATGGTCCCCACAAAGAGGCAATCCCGGCCGCGATACAGGCAAACGGGTTGGCGCCACTGGAGCCAACCAGGCGTACGGTAGAGGTAGATGCGTTTTGCTCGTGATCTGCATGCAGAATCAGGATACGCTCAAATGCACGTGCCAGGATCGGGTTGGGTACATACTCTTCGCAAGGGGTGGCGAACATCATATGCATAAAGTTTTCTGCGTATCCCAGCTTGTTTTGGGGGTACATAAATGGCTCGCCTACATTGTACTTGTAGCTCCAGGCGGCAATCGTCGGTACTTTGGCCAGTAGACGCATGGCGGCCACCCGGCGAGATTCCGGGTCGGCCACATTGTTATTGTCAGGATAAAACGCAGCCATGGCACCCACGACCGCAATCATGACTGCCATCGGGTGGGCATCGCGGCGGAAACCGCGAAACACGTTGCTCATCTGGTCGTGCAGCATGGTGTGCTGGCTGATGGTGTCGACGAATGCTTCACGTTGTTGCAGGTCCGGCAGTTCGCCATTGAGCAGTAAGTGCGAAACTTCGAGGAAGTTACAGTTTTCTGCCAGTTGTTCAATCGGGTAGCCACGGTAGTACAGCAACCCTTGCTCACCATCAATAAAGGTGATGCCGGAGTTGCAAGAAGCCGTAGACATAAAGCCGGGGTCAAATGTGAAGTAACCATGTTTACCCAGGTTACGGATATCGATCACATCCGTGCCCAAGCTGCCCTTTAAGACGGGCAATTCAATTGCGGTACTGTCGTTGTCAAATGTAATGGTCGCTTTGGTAGCCATAACGTACTCTGTTTAAGTCAAGGTTGTCTAAATTATACGCAATCGTTTTTGAATATGGGGGCTTGTGCGGAAATGAGGGTGGAAAAGTTCAAAAATCGTCTTCAATCCTGCACCAGTTTAAATCAAACGTTGAGTGCATTCGCACTGCTTTAGGGTGTCTTAGTCCTAATTCGGATAAATCGCGCCTAAGACCCGTGGCCCTGCTGCGCCGGTGACGGCAGGCAGGTTGCCGGGTTGATGGTCCACGCAACGTTGCGCCAGCCAGGAAAAAGCAACGGCTTCCACCCAGTCGACGCCAATTCCCAGGCTATCCGTGTGTTGCACTGGTCGCCCGCACAGGGTTTGTAACCTGTCTATCAAAGCAATATTGTGCGCACCGCCGCCGCAGACATAGATTTCTGCGGCACCGCTGCAATGCTGTTTCAAGGCATTGGCAATCGTCACTGCTGTCAATTCCAGCAGCGTACGGGCGACATTCTGTGGCGTGTCAGCATGGGCTTGCAGGTGTGCATGGAGCCAGGCCTGGTTAAACAGGTCGCGGCCAGTGCTTTTCGGGATGGGCAATGCAAAATACGGGTCAGCAAGCAAAGCGTCCAGCAAGGCTGGATTGACGTCGCCACGTACTGCCCAGGCGCCACCAGCATCATAGCTCTGGCCTGTGTGCTGCAGGGTCCATGAGTCCATAAGTAAGTTGCCGGGGCCGGAATCAAAGCCAATCACCTTGCCGCTCACCGGCAAGTCGCTCAGGTTGGCGATGCCGCCAATATTCAAAATGACGCGATGTGTGTCTGGTGCTGCAAAGATTGCCTGGTGAAAGGCGGGCACTAATGGCGCGCCTTGTCCGCCAGCCGCAATGTCGCGGCTGCGAAAGTCGCCGACCACGGTGATGCCAGTGCGTTCCGCCAGGCGCGCATGGTTACCCAGTTGCAAGGTATAGGCCTGGCCGTTGGCCAGATCAGGACAGTGGCGTATGGTTTGCCCGTGGCAGCCAATCGCCGTCACGGCTTCTGCCGATACATTGGCTGCTTGCAATAAGTCTTGCACTGCCGCTGCGTAGAGGTCGGCCAGCTGATTGGACACTATAGCGGCGGTATGTAATTCGTTGACGGCTGGCGTATGCAGATCCAGCAGGATTTGTCTGATATCCGCCGGATAAGGCAGGAAATACTGGCTTTGTTGCTGCAGATGCTCGCCTTGTTGCGAGACCAGGACGGCGTCCACCCCATCCAGACTGGTACCAGACATCAGGCCGATAAACAGGCGTGTTTGAGTGGGTGGGGCAGAAAAATTCATAAGGCATAAGTGTAACACTGCTCATGCCTGGCTTACAGAAATGCATGGGATTACGTTAAAATAGCTGTTTTACTTTCATGACGAAGCGTGCGCAACGCGCGCCTCAAAAAAAGAACCTTTATGACAGACGTAAACCAAGCTTCAGTGACGACTGAAGCACTGAGTCCAGAGATTGTGAACGCACTGGCGATTATCAAGCGCGGTGCCGATGAACTATTAATCGAGCAAGAACTGATTGAAAAGCTGAAAACCGGCAAACCCTTGCGTGTGAAAGCAGGCTTTGACCCCACCGCACCTGACCTGCATCTCGGGCACACCGTGCTGATTAACAAATTACGCCAGTTGCAGGATCTAGGGCACCAGATTCAATTCCTGATTGGTGACTTTACCGGCATGATTGGTGACCCGACGGGTAAAAGCACCACGCGCCCGCCGTTAACGGTCGAACAGGTGAAGGCGAATGCCGACACCTATTCCGAACAGGTATTCAAGATTCTGGACCCGGCCAAAACCGAGATTGTGTTTAACTCCAAGTGGTTAAGCGACCTCGGTGCCGCGGGCATGATCAAACTGGCAGCCAGCCATACGGTTGCCCGTATGCTGGAGCGAGATGACTTCTCCAAGCGTTTCAAAGGCAACCAGCCAATCGCGATTCATGAATTCTTGTATCCCTTATTGCAGGGCTATGACTCTGTGGCTTTGCAGGCCGATTTGGAACTGGGCGGCACAGACCAGAAATTTAACCTGCTCATGGGCCGTGAATTGCAAAAGCAGGCTGGCCAGTCGCAGCAATGCGTGTTGATGATGCCGTTGCTGGAAGGCCTGGACGGCGTGAATAAAATGTCCAAGTCTTTGGGTAACTACATCGGTATCAGCGAAGCGCCTGAGACGATTTTTGCCAAAATCATGTCGATTTCTGATGAACTGATGTGGCGTTACATCGACTTGCTGTCATTTGCCACCCTGGAAACCATCGCTCAGTGGAAAGTGCAAGTGGCTGCTGGCGACAATCCGCGTAATATCAAGGTCGGTTTTGCACAGGAAATCGTCGCCCGTTTCCACGGCCAGGCGGCGGCTGAAAAAGCCCTGCAAGATTTCCAGACCAGGGCTAAAGGCGGGATTCCTGATGATGTGCCTGAGGTAGCAGTGGCGATTGACGGTGATAGCATCAGTATCAGCCAGTTGCTCAAGCAGGCGGGCCTGGTGGAAAGCACCAGTGAAGCCATGCGTGCCGTGCAACAAGGCGGCGTGAAGCTGGATAGCGTAAAGGTTGATGATAAAAACCTGTCACTGGCAAAAGGAGTGACCGTGGTGGCGCAAGTGGGCAAGCGCAAGTTTGCCAAAATCACCATCCAGTAAACATGCGTTACTCATTCAAAAAGGCCGCATTTGCGGCCTTTTTGGTTTACAGCGATTTGCGTAAATTGGCTGGTGGAATATTCAGCGATTCGCGGTATTTGGCAATGGTGCGGCGCGCAACCACAATGCCTTGCTGCGCCAACGTATCGGTGATTTGATTGTCAGACAATGGTTTTTTCTGGTTTTCTTCAGCGACCATTTGTTTGATGAGCGCGCGAATGGCGGTGGCAGAACATGAGCCGCCCGCATCGGTGGCGACTGAGCTGCCAAAAAAGTATTTAAGTTCAAATACACCGCGTGGCGTGAGCATATACTTATGCGTTGTCACGCGAGAAACCGTGCTTTCATGCAAGTCGAGCTCTTCGGCAATTTCGCGCAATACCAGGGGCCGCATGGCAATTTCCCCATGTTCAAAGAAATTGCGCTGTCTGTCCACAATCGCTTGCGACACACGCAAGATGGTAGAAAAGCGTTGCTGGATATTTTTAATCATCCATTTGGCTTCCTGCATCTGGCTCTGCAGATATTGGCCGGAGCTTTCACGGTTGCGCTTGAGGATATCTGCATACAACTGATTGATACGCAATTTGGGGATCACGCCATCATTGAGCGACGCCATCCAGATGCCTTTGATTTTTTTGACCACGACATCGTGCTGAATAAAGTGGTCATGGCTAAAGGTCGCAAACTCATTGCCTGGCTTGGGGTTTTGCTGGCGGATCAGTTGTTGCGCGCCTTTGAGCGCGGCTTCGTCGCAAGTGAGTACCTTGCGCAATTTGACAAAGTCTTTGTTGGCCAGCAATGCCAGGTGATCTTTGGCAATTGCCATCGCAATACGCAGATAAGGTGTCTCAGGCGGCAGTACTTGCAGTTGTAGCAAGATGCATTCACGCAGGTCACGTGCACCGACGCCGATCGGATCCAGGTTCTGGATCAATTTCAGTGCGGTTTCCAGCTCCAGTAACTCAATTTCCAGCTCTGGCGGCAACAGGTCGACAATCTCCTGTAGATCCTGCTCTAAATAACCATCATCGTTAATGCTGTCGAGCAAAAATTTCACCAGATCCATGTCACGCTTGGATAGATGTGCCAATTGCATCTGGTTGATCAGGTGCTCGCGCAGACTGATGTTGCTGGCGTCCTGGCGAGAGAAGTCACTATCTTCATCATCGAGGTTGTTGCGGCCCGCTTCGTCCCAGTTGCTGGCACTGCCAAACTCTTCGTAGTCATCTTCAAACTCGGGCGGCGTGAATTCTTCATTCAGATTTGGTTGTTCGCCTTCAGTGCCGCTCGTTTCGTCACGTGGTTCATCACGCAGACTCTCTGCAGGGGGCGTGAGGTCGTTTTGGGTAGCGACATCAAATGAACTTGCATCCACCTGCTCTGTGTCTGTCGAGCTGGTGGCCAATGGCGAGTTATCTTCAAATTCTCCTTCTTCGCCATCTGCCATTTCCAGCAACGGATTTTCCTGCAGGATGGTTTCCAGCTCCTGGCTTAACTCCAGCGTGGACAACTGCAACAGGCGGATAGACTGCTGCAGTTGCGGGGTGAGCGCCAGGTTTTGTGAGATGCGTAATTGCAGGTTTTGCTTCATATCAGGTTACAGCCTAAAGTTCTTGCCGAGATAGACTTCACGTACGCCTTCGTTCTGAATGATTTCGTCTGGCGTGCCTGCGGCAAACACAGCGCCTTCATTAACGATATACGCCCGGTCACAAATATCCAGGGTTTCACGCACGTTGTGGTCTGTAATCAAAATGCCGATATTCTGGCTGCTCAGGTAGCGGATAATTTTCTGGATCTCAATCACCGCAATCGGGTCAATCCCGGCAAATGGCTCATCCAGCAGGATGAATTTTGGATCTGTGGCCAGGCAGCGCGCAATCTCTACGCGGCGGCGCTCGCCGCCCGACAGGCTGACGGCCTGGCTGTGACGGATATGCTGGATATGTAATTGATCCAGTAAAGACTCCAGCCGCGCTTCACGCTCTTCTTCCGTGTAAGGGCGGGTTTCCAGGATTGATAAAATATTATCAGTCACCGTCATTTTACGAAAAATGGATGCTTCTTGTGGCAGGTAAGCCAGGCCCATGCGGGCGCGCTCGTGCATGGGCGCGCGGCTGACATCTGCCCCATTCAGCGTAATGCTGCCGTCGTCCAGTGCGACCAGGCCAACAATCATGTAAAAGCTGGTGGTTTTGCCAGCACCATTCGGGCCGAGCAAACCAATCACTTCGCCGCTGCGTAGCTCAAGTGTAGTGTTTTTAACCACGGTGCGTCCCTGATAGGCTTTTTTCAGGTGGCTGACACGTAAGTGGTTATGATCTGGTGAAACTGTTGTCTGCATAAGGCCGGTCTTTAGGGTTGCGCTTTCGTAGGCTCATTAGTGGTGTCGGCGGGTGCCGGTTCCACTTTGATTTGCAGTGAGCGGTTCATGCGCAGCCCTTGTTGCGAGGTTGGCTTGTTATCAATCACAGGCGGCGTGGTTTTGTTCTTGGGCTGAATGGTCGCTTTGACGCGGCTACCGGCGGTACCATTGGGGTTAGCCTTGGTGCCGCCAATGACTTCGGCGTACTCTGCATTGGCGTCATAACTGATGTAGTCGCCGGTGACCAGGTCTTCACCACGTTTGACCCAGGCGTTGGTGTATAGCTGTACCTTGTCCATGCGCGCGTTGTATTCAATACGCTGCCCACTGCCTTGCATCCATTCGTCTTTGCCTGTGCGTTTTTGCTTGAATGTGGTCGGGTTGCCGGTACAGGTACTGTGCTGAAAGCCATCCTGGTCTTCACGCACAATCATTTTGTCGGCTTTGATTTGCAGGGTGCCCTGGTTGAGGATCACATTGCCGGTATAAATGCTGATTTTTTTGGCATCATTCACAGTCACGGTATCCGCTTCCAGCTCAATCGGCTGGTCACGGTCAGACTCTTCAGCCAGCACGCTGGTTGACCACGATAGCAGTGCCCATAAGGTCAAGCAGGTGGCATAAAATAATGGCTTGTGCGTGTTCAACTCATTTCTCCAGAATCAACGACCCTTGTGATTGCCTGTTTTCGCCTTCGCTGCCGGGCTTGCAGTTTTTGCGACTGCGGGTGCGCGTACATAATGTACATGCACCCGGTTAAATAATTGCATGGTGCCTGCCTTGTTATCAAAACGCATGCCGGTACCTGTGATCACCGTCGCCGGTAGCTGGCGGATAGTGACCGGCAAATCGGTGTAAGCGAGGTCTGTATCCGGTTCCAGCGTTAAATGTTCGGTTTGCAACTGCATTTCAGGCTTGGCCAGCGTGCCCTGGCGTATGACCTTGACCTGCTTGCTAAACTCGACCAGTTTACCATTGGCTGACACTTTGCCGTGCTGGCCATGAATTTGCGTGTAAGGTTTATCCTGCCCAAACTGGGTGAAACGCGGGCGCTGTAATTCGGTATAGTCGTTATCCGGAAAATGGCGCATTTCTGCGGCAGCTAACACGTATTTGGTATTGCCAGTGGCGTCGGTACGCGTGCTGACAAAGTTGTATAGCATGTAATCCGGGTCGTGACGACTTAAGCGGCTCAAGCTCAGCGCCTGCTCCTGTACGGTCTGGTTAATCCAGAACGTCAGCAGCGCTAAAAACAGCATTAACGCAATCGGCAATAAGATGGGGTGTTTAAGCATGCGGGCGTTCCAGGGCGTCAGTGAACCTAAACGATTTTTGCCTTGAGTAAATCATGCATGTTAAATGCGCCCACTAATTGCTGCTGCTCGTTCACTGCCATAAACCCGTTAATTTTATATTGCTCCATCAGGTTGACTGCTTCAACTGCCATTTGTTGCATGCCCAATAAACGTGGCTGCGTATTCATGACCGTTTTGATTGATTGTTGCGTATCGGTTGCACCTTGCATAAACAGGCGACGCAAATCGCCGTCGGTGAATACGCCGATCGGGTGTTGTGCGCTATCGACAATCGCTGTAAACCCCATGCCTTTGCTCGAAATCTGTGCAATCGCTTCCTGTACGGTGCCATGCTCGCTGATAGCGGGGATCGCATCCCCCGTGCGCATGACATCTTTAATCCTCACCAGCAGTCGTCTGCCCAGGCTGCCGCCAGGATGTGACCGTGCAAAGTCCTCGGCAGTGAATTCGCGCAAGTCGAGAACGCAGAGCGCCAACGCATCGCCCAAGGCCAGTGCGGCCGTCGTGCTGGCCGTGGGTGCCAGACCCAGCGGGCAGGCCTCGTGGCTAACTGCGGCACTTAAATGCACGTCTGACTCGCGCGATAGCGTGGACTCTTCGCTACCGGTAATGCTCAGAATACGCGCACCGATACGGCGAATGGCGGGCAAAATATTGATGATTTCATCACTTTCACCGGAATTGGATAGTGCAATCACGACATCTTCAGCTGTGATCATGCCCAGGTCGCCATGGCTGGCTTCCGCCGGATGCATAAAGAACGCAGGGGTACCCGTGCTGGCCAGGGTAGCCGCAATTTTGCCGCCGATATGGCCGGATTTACCCATGCCAGTGACGACAATGCGGCCGCGACAGGCCAGAATCATGCTGACAGCGGCTTCAAATTCGCTACCGATACGGTCTGCCAGTTGGCGGATTTCATCTGCCTCGTGCAGCAGTATGCCTCGTGCACGCGTCACGATGTCTGGACTTTTCACGAGGTGGACACCTGATTTTGCTGTGTTCATGGCGGGTTAGTATAGCAAGTGACGCCCCCGGCAAGAAAGCGAAACGCAGCTTTTTTACGGATTTTTTATTAGCGGGCACATTTTTTGCATAAAATAGTGTTTTGTGGCAGGATGCATCATCCTGAAACGCGACTGTTTCAGGTTACATCACTGACGAT
The DNA here is from genome assembly GCF_002454655.1 of Methylophilus sp. UBA6697. NCBI lineage: Bacteria > Pseudomonadati > Pseudomonadota > Betaproteobacteria > Nitrosomonadales > Methylophilaceae > Methylophilus > Methylophilus sp. UBA6697. The sequence continues at coordinate 3,251 of NZ_DKJH01000031.1, read as the reverse complement.
ACGTCATAATATATGGTTTGCTGGCAGACATTCATCTGCACGGCTTGACATTAATGCTTTAGAATTTTTGCATGTTCGATTCCCTGATCCATTTATTATTGTTGCTTACCAGCTCGGTCTTCGCCGTCGGCTTATTCCGCATCCTGGGTTTGCCAGCGATGCTGGCTTACTTCATGATCGGTATTGTGCTCGGCCCGCACGCCTTGGGTTTGCTGGAAGATGAAGAAACTGGCCGCCAGGTGGCCGAGTTCGGTATTGTATTCCTGATGTTTAGTATCGGCCTCGAGTTCAGCCTGCCTAAACTCTATGCCATGCGTAAAACCCTGTTCGGCTTGGGTGGCGGCCAGGTAGTACTGACTTTGCTGGCCAGCCTGGTACTGGGCAAGCTGGCCGGGCTAAGCCTGACCTCGGCGTTCATTATTGGTGCCGCCATCACCATGTCTTCGACCGCCATTGTGTCCAAAATCCTGATGGAACGTGTCGATTTAAACTCCAGACATGGCCGCCTAAGTATCGGCGTGCTACTGTTCCAGGATTTGGCAGTGATCCCGATTCTGGTGCTGATCCAGACCTTGGGCTCACACAGCGATAACTGGCTGGATGTATTGGGGCTGACTTTGTTCAAGTCCTCAATCCTGCTGTTTTTCTTGTTTAAGTTTGGTAAAAACATCCTCAACTTCTGGTTTGAGCTGGTTGCCAAGCAGCGTTCACGTGAGCTGTTTGTACTCAATGTATTGATGGTGACCTTGTTAATGGCAGCGGCCACTAACTTTGTTGGCTTATCGTATGCCTTGGGGGCGTTTGTGGCGGGCATGCTGATTTCAGAAACCAAATACCGCTACCAGGTAGAGTCCGATATTGCTCCTTTCCGCGATATTTTACTGGGCCTGTTCTTTATCAGTGTTGGCATGTTGCTAGACGTCTCTGTGCTCGTCCAGCATGTGGGGCTGATTGCTGTCTTGCTGATATTGTTCCTGGTCTTCAAGATCGGCTTGATCGCCTTGCTGACCAGGTTCTATGGCTTTGAAATGGGCGTGGGTGTGCGTACCGGTATTATCCTCGGTCAAGCCGGCGAGTTTAGTTTTGTGGTACTGGCGCTGGGTTTGCAAACCAATTTGATTGATGGCGACTCCTTGCAACTGGTGTTGTCTGTGGCCGTGCTCTCCATGCTGGTGGCGCCGTTTATTATTCAAAAAAACGGCCGCATTGCGCGTGCGCTGGTCAAAAGCTACAGCCGCAATAGCATCAAAGTAGTGGATACCATACAGGAGCATAGCCAGGATTTGCGTGATCACGTGATCATTTGCGGCTATGGCCGTAGCGGCCAATACCTGGGGCGTTTTTTGCGTGAAGAAAATATCCCGTATGTCGCACTGGATATGGATGCCAGCCGCGTGCAGGAAGCCGCTTCTGCGGGTGAGAATGTGATTTACGGTGATGCCGGGCGGCGCTCGGTGCTGGAAGCCGCTGGCTTGGCCAGAGCGAAAGCCGTCATCATCAGTTATGCCGAAATCCGCGGTACCATGAAGGTTTTGCATGTGATTCAGGAGCGGAATCCCAACCTGCCGGTGATTGTGCGCACGCATGATGACAGTGACATGGATGCACTGCGAGATGCCGGTGCCGCAGAAGTTGTGCCGGAAATCCTTGAAGGCAGCCTGATGCTGGCTTCGCATGCACTGGTGACCTTAGGCGTCCCCCTTAATCGTGTCGTCAAACGCATCCGCCTGTTCCGTGAAGAACGTTACAAAATGTTCAAGGGCTACTTCCGCGGCGTCAGCGATGCTGATACCGCCACTGCCTCGTTACCGCAGTTGCACTCGGTGGAAGTGTATAAGAATTTTTATGCACACGGCCTGCGACTGGATCATATCCCGTTCGGTGATTTTGCCGTCGAGGTCAAGCAGTTACGTCGCCCGAATATGCCAGAGCCAATCGCGCCCAGAGATGACATTATGCTGAATGAAGGCGATATCCTGGTGTTACTGGGCAGTAATGCCGCCTTGATTGCAATGGAGGTCTATTTGATTTCCGGACGCAAACCGTAAGACAATACACGCCTCATGTCCTGGCAGGGTGTATATCTCCCTGTCAGGCTTTTCATGCTATTTCAGAAAAAATCTTATGGCTAACAGTTCAGTCGTGGTGGTGGGTGGTGGTATTGTCGGGTGCCTGACCGCCATGCAGTTGCGCAAGCAAGGCCATACGGTCACGCTGGTTGAGCGCAACATCATTGCGGCACAAACCTCAGGTGAGTCCTCTTGGGCGGGCGCTGGCATAGCGTTTCCCCTATTGCCCTGGTTTTACCAGGACGTCGTCAATGAACTGGCGTTGGCTGGTGCGCGTGCCTATCCGGCAGTGAGCGCAGAGTTGTACGCCGAAACCGGTATAGACCCCGAATGTACCCGTAGTGGTATGCTGATTCAGCCACCGTTTGACCTGCAACCAGCCATAGACTGGTGTGAACGGTTTGGCCTTGAATACGCGTTACAGGGCGCTGATCTATTGATTCCCGAAGTCGTGCAAATCCGTAACCCGCGCCTGCTGCAATCCCTCAAAGCCTGGCTGATCAAGCATGGCGTCACGCTGCGCGAGCAGACCCAATTGATGCCATTGCAAGAAGGTCACGCATCCATCACCAGCTGGCAAACCACTACTGGTGAAACCTTATCTGCCAATGTGTTTGTCGTCACCTCTGGTGCCTGGAGTTTTGAACTACTCAAGCAAACGACCTCCAGTCTCGATATCAAACCTATGCGTGGGCAAATGCTGTTGTATCACATGACGCCTGGCCTGTTGCCGCATATTCTTTACCGCGATGGGTTCTATATGCTGCAACGGCAGGATGGTCATTTGCTGGCAGGCAGTAGCCTGGAGGATGTTGGTTTTGATACAGGGGTGACAGAGAGCATGCGCATGGAAATGCTGCAAAAGGCGGAAGCCATATTGCCTGCACTGCGTGGACAGCCGATTATCAAACACTGGAGTGGCTTGCGGCCGGGGACACCGCATAATATTCCTAGTATTGGGCGACATCCGCAGATTGAGAATTTGTACCTGAATACTGGGCATTTTCGGTATGGGGTGACTATGGCACCGGAATGCGCGCGGCGGATTACGGTGTTGTTGGATTAGGGTGGGAAAGTGATTCTTTTGTTGTAATGGTGTTTTTCGCTTTTTCAGCGAGTTACTTTTCTTTGCTTGCACAAAGAATAAGTAACCAAAAGAAATGCACCCCAGCTTCCGCTTTT
>NZ_DKJH01000011.1:0-41326 GCF_002454655.1 Methylophilus sp. UBA6697 | reverse complement strand
CTAAAAAGGCCTCAACACTCTGTGTTGGGGCCTTTTTTATTGCACAAAAATGGGGTTGGACATTAGAAATGCCTCCTTAAATATAAAAAAAACCTCTTAACAAGAGGCTTTTTTGCTTAGAGGATCGTTTAATTGATGGTTTGCCATTGGCCTTGTTCTGCTAGGCAGGCGCGATTGCTGGCTTGCTGACGTTTTCCCTGTTCTATCCATTCAAGCCGGTAAGATTTACATTTTTGATTGCTTTGCATGAAGTCTGCGGTTGGCGTGAGGTTGTATTCAATACGGCTATCAGGATTTACCCAATGAACCCGTTGCCCTATGCGTCCCAGTTCGAGCGCGTGACCTATACAGCCCCTATCGTTATTATCTATAGCTTTACCTATCTGATTACCGATCACTGCACCTATGACGGAACCGAGAATAATTGCAATCGGCTTATTTGAGCCTTCACCGACGCTGGCGCCCACTGCGCCGCCGATGACACCACCAGTGACCGTGCCGACGGTTTGCCACTGACATTCTCCGCTGATGACGCCATAGTCACGCTGCCACTGGTAGCCTGAATAGCCACGATAGTAAGGGTCGTGTTTCTTCCTCCAGCCATGTGCTGGCGCGTGGGCAGGCGGGTCCGCGTAGCTGGTGCCTAGTGTCGCGCACAGGGAGAATAAGACGCAGCTAATGATTACCTTGGTATTGTTCATGATTCGCTCCCGAGGATCTATTGTTATGATGGGTACTGCTGCTTGATTATAGAATGACTTTTTAACAAGTGTTTAAGTCGTCTTAAACAAAAGCAGGTAAGCAGTCATGAGGATGGCGTTTTGTTGCAATATCAGCCGCTTGATTTCAGGTGTGCCAAAGAAGTGCATGGCTGCATGATAAAATGACAGGATGACTCAATATCATGTCCTGATTCCCTGTGCCGGCAGTGGCTCGCGTATGCAAAGTGTTGCGCCCAAGCAATATTTACCACTCAATGGGAAACCAATCTTGCGTCACGCTATCGATATTTTTGAGGCGATACCTGCCATCAGCCGTATTTTTATTGTGACTGCACCTGAAGATGCTTATTGGTCGGATGACTTGTTGCAAGGCTGTCATAAGACTGAGGTATTGTCTTGCGGTGGCGATAGTCGCGCAGCTTCTGTCTATCAAGGTTTGCAGGCCATGGCGACATATATTGATCGCGATGATTGGGTATTGGTACATGATGCGGCACGCCCTGGTGTCGATGCGGTGATGGTACAGCGTTTGATTGACGCCATTAGGCCGACTGACGTTGGTGGTCTGCTGGCTTTGCCGCTGGCAGACACTTTGAAGCGTGCTGATACGACTCAGCATGTCGCTGAGACTGTGCCGCGTGAAGCATTGTGGCAGGCACAGACGCCGCAAATGTTTAAAGCCGGCATGTTGCAGCAGGCTCTGGCCACGCATTTGCACCGCCAGCCAACTGACGAAGCGCAGGCAATCGAATGGGCAGGCCATGCACCCAAGCTAGTGCTGGGCGATTTGAAAAATTTAAAAATTACGTATCCGCATGATGTTGCCGTTGTCTCGGCGTTGATGCAGGCTACGCAGAGCGAACAGGATGCAGAATGATCCCCTTTAGAATTGGCCACGGCTTTGATGTACACGCCTTGGTGACTGGCCGTGACTGTATTATCGGCGGCGTGCATATTCCTCATAGTCATGGCCTGGACGGACATTCTGATGCGGATGTATTGCTGCATGCGATTTGCGATGCTTTGCTAGGCGCGGCTGCTTTGGGCGATATCGGCAAGCATTTTCCACCGACAGATATGCAATTTAAAGGGATAGACTCCCGCACGTTGTTGCGGCATGTCGTGGCTTTGCTGAATGACAAAGGCTATCAGGTTGGTAATATTGATGCGACGGTGATTTGTGAAGCCCCCAGGTTAAGCAGGCATACGGCACAGATGTGCAGCAATATTGCGGCTGATTGTCAGGTTGCCGTTGACCAGGTGAATGTGAAAGCAACCACCACAGAAAAACTCGGCTTTACTGGCCGCAGTGAAGGCATCGCTGCCGAAGCCGTTTGTACCATTTATTCCAAGTAGTGATCATGCGATTATTCAGCCGTTTTGAAGCATTGGTGTCCCCATTTCCGCGCGAGATACTGCATCAGCTCCCCACCCGTTTCTGGCCTTTTATGTGGGCATGCTCGTATGGCATGCGCCGTTATATCCTAGCGATGACAATACTCACTGCCTGTATTGGTTCGTTTGAAGCGTTATTGTTTGCACTGATGGGCAAAGTGGTCGATAAGTTGACTGCGATTGCGCCTGGCCAGCTATGGACCACCCATCATGACACTTTGTGGCTGGTGGCTTCTATTTTAATGGGTAGTACGCTGGTTATTGTGTTGCAAACATTGATCAAGCACCAGACGCTGGCAGGTAATTTCCCCATGCGTTTGCGCTGGCAGTTTCATCAGCATATGCTCAACCAGAGCATGGGTTTTTACCAGGATGAATTTGCTGGTCGCGTCTCGGCCAAGGTCATGCAAACCGCACTTGCTGTGCGTGAAGTCTGGTTTATCCTCGCTGATATCATGGTCTATGTGCTGTTGTATTTCACCACGATTGTGACTGTCGTCGGCAGCTTTCATCCATGGATGGTGCTGCCTTTCCTCGGCTGGCTGTTGCTCTATGCTTGCGCCCTGGTCTATTTTATTCCACGTCTGGCCAAGGTGTCACAGCATCAGGCTGACGCACGCGCGCTGATGACCGGCCGCATTACCGATGCCTATACCAATATTTCTACCGTGAAATTGTTTTCGCATGCAGGGCGCGAGGCGAGCTATGCGCAATCAGCCATGCAAGAGTTTCTGGACACTGTCCATGGGCAAATGCGCATGGTGAGTTTTGTCGAAAGCATTAATCACTTTTTGAACATGTGCCTGATTATTGCCAGCGGCAGCATGGTGTTGTGGTTGTGGTCACAAAGCCTGGTCGCGGCTGGCGCTGTGGCAGCCGTGATGGCCATGGGCTTGCGCCTGAACGGGATCTCGCATTGGGTGATGTGGGAGCTGACTTCGCTGTATGAACAAATCGGCACGGTGCAAGATGGCATGAATACCTTGTCGGTAGAAAACCGTGTGGTGGATGTGCCAGACGCGTTGACGCTGAGTGTGCCCAAAGGGGAGGTCTTGTTCCAGCAGGTGGATTTCGCCTATGACAAACAGGCGCCATTACTGCAGGATTTTGACCTGCATATCCAACCAGGCGAGCGTGTTGGCCTGGTGGGGCGTTCAGGTGCCGGTAAATCGTCTATCGTCAATTTGCTTATGCGTTTTTACGATATTCAGGCCGGGCATATCCGCATAGATGGGCAGGCGATTGATAGCGTTAAACAGGATTCTTTACGTCAGCAAATCGGTATGGTGACACAAGATACTTCTTTGTTGCATCGCTCTGTGCGCGAGAATATTTTATATGGCCGCCCGGATGCGACGGATGATGAGATGATCATGGCCGCCAAGCGTGCCGAGGCGCATGATTTCATTCTGAGCCTGCGCGATGCCAAGGGCCGTACCGGCTACGATGCACATGTCGGTGAGCGTGGTGTGAAGTTATCAGGCGGCCAACGCCAGCGTATTGCCATTGCCCGTGTCATGCTGAAAAACGCACCAATACTGGTGTTGGATGAAGCGACTAGCGCGCTGGACTCCGAGGTGGAATTAGCCATTCAACATCATCTCGCACAATTGATGGAAGGCAAAACCGTGATTGCCATTGCCCATCGATTGTCTACCATTGCTGCCATGGACAGGCTGATTGTGCTTGATCAAGGCCGTATTGTCGAAACAGGCACGCATCACCAATTGCTGGCACACGATGGTATTTATGCCAAATTGTGGACGCACCAAAGCGGCGGTTTTTTGGGCGAATAAGCTTTCACGCTTACCACGGCTTTTCTTGGCTGATTTTTTAATCCATTTAAAAACATTTCAATAAATGTTATCCTCTGCTGGGTGTTGGCCGCCCAGACAGAGCGCTCACCTCATTGTCTGGCAGACTGGTGATGTTAATCCAACATTACAACTGTGACAGATTGTCATATTGCCGCCACTTTTCTGCAATCTAATCTGCTTAGTATTGTCATCAAATTTTCATGGAGTGTTAGCGATGCCTTGTCGTTCTGTCCGGAACAGTCGCGGTTTTACCTTACTAGAATTATTAGTGGTGATGGTGATTATTGGCCTGCTTGCTGGTTATGTTGGGCCGAAGTATTTCCAGCAGATCGGCAAGTCAGAAGTGAAGACGGCGAAGGCACAGATTGCGGCGCTGGAGCAGGCACTGGATCAGTATCGATTGGATGTTGGTCACTATCCGGCCACCGAGCAAGGCTTGCAGGCATTGATGACCAATGCCGATAACAACACGCACTGGAGCGGCCCTTATTTAAAAAAAGAAGTACCGAATGACCCGTGGGGCAAAGCGTACCAGTACCGTATGCCGGGTCAGCATGGCGAGTACGATTTGTTCAGCCTGGGCAAGGACGGTCAGGTAGGCGGTAGTGACGAAGCACAGGATATTACCAACTGGTAAACTGCCATGCATTATCAGGCAAAAGTGCTCAATGGTTCTACGCTCACGATGGTGGAGCTGCAGGCTGACGATGAGCAGGACGCGTACGCGCAACTGAAATCCAAAGGCTTGATGCCCGTGTCGCTGCATGCGCAAAAGGCAGCCAAAGTATCCCGGCGCGAGGCGTTTCCCCTGGCATTGTTCAGCCAGGAGTTACTGGCTTTGCTGGATTCTGGCCTCAACCTGGTGGAAGCGATTGATGCGCTGTCTTTGCGCCAGGACCACACGCGCAGCGTATTACAAAGCATTCTGCAGTCCTTGCAGCAAGGCAAGTCATTCTCTGCCGCACTCGAGCGCCAGCCTGCCGTATTCCCACCGCTGTATATCGCCACCGTCAAAGCCGCCGAGCGCACCGGTGACCTGGGCAATGCCTTGTCGCGCTATATTGCTTACGACAACCAGGTCTCACTGCTTAAAAAGAAAATCATCAGTGCCTCTATCTACCCCCTGCTGCTGATTGTGGTGGGTGGCCTGGTGATTGCCTTTTTAATGGGCTTTGTCGTGCCCAAGTTCAGCAGTGTCTATGAAGGCACCGGGGCTGACTTGCCGTGGATGTCGAAAATGATGTTGCAGTGGGGCACGCTGATTTCACAGCATGGCGAGACCATGCTGGTGATACTGGCAGGCATGATCATTGGCCTGGTATTGCTATTCAAAACGCCTGCCATGCGCCAGTCCATGTTGCGGACACTGTGGCGTATCCCCGCCATTGGCGACAAGTTACATCTCTATCAACTGGCCCGTTTTTACCGCACCCTGGGCATGCTGCTGGCCGGCGGTACACCGATTATGACCGCGATTGACTCGCTGGGCGGCTTGCTCGACAGCAGCCTGGCCCTGAGCCTGCAACAGGCACAAACCATGATCAGCGAGGGCCAGCCACTGTCACAGGCCTTTCAAACTGCGGGCATGACCACTCCGATCGGAGAACGCATGCTGCTGGTCGGCGAACGTGGCGGTAACGTCGCGCAGATGATGGATAGAATCGCCAGCTTTTATGATGAAGAACTGGCACGCTGGATAGACTGGTTTACCAAATTGTTTGAGCCTTTGTTAATGCTGTTTATCGGCCTGGTGATTGGGGTCGTGGTGCTACTGCTCTATATGCCTATCTTTGAACTGGCGGGACAAATCCAATGAACCAGCCTGTGCCCAACCACGCCTTATCCGCCTTGCCGGCAGACCTGTTTGCCCAGGCGCAAACACTGGCGCAACAACAGCAACGCCGTGTGATTGAAGTGCTGGAGGAATTGCTTTCTTTAGAGAACGAAGCGCTGATCACACAATTGGGTAGCCTGTTGCATTACCCGGTGGCTACCATGCGTGAGATGCGCGAATGGCAGGTTGCCTTTGATGTCATCAGTTATAACACCGCCCAGCAGAAAGAGTGCCTGGCATTTTATGATGCACAACAAACCCTGATTCTGGTGTTTGCTGACCCGTTTAACCGCCAGTTGCCGCTATGGGTGCAGCATGCGGTACAAGTGCCGTTTGAATGGCGGCTGGCGCACAGGTTGGAAATCAGTGCTTACCTGGCCGGTGAAGAAGAAACCATGCGTGCCATGGATGGTGTCGGCTTGTCTAGCGAGCAGGCGCAAGAGGGCGACGAAGAAGTCGTCATGCAGTTGTCGCTCAAGTCTATCCATGAAGACGCCAACCCCATCGTCAAGCTGATCAACTCCACCTTATATGACGCGCTTAAAACCGGCGCCAGTGATATCCACCTGGAAACGCATCCTGGCGGCCTGGCCGTGAAATACCGCATTGACGGCGTCATGGCCAGCATTGCCAACAGCCCGGGGCTGGACAGCGCAGAACAGGCCATTTCACGCATCAAGGTCATGGCGCAGCTGGATATTGCCGAACGACGGATTCCACAGGATGGCCGCTTTAAAGTGCATGCCATGGGGCGGCTGATCGACTTCCGCGTCTCCATCATGCCCAGTGCCTTTGGTGAAGATGCCGTCTTGCGCGTATTGGACCGTAAGGCATTGACCGAGCAGGCGCAGGGCCTAAGCCTCAAGGCCCTGGGCTTTGATCCGCAGGTCATTGCCGGCTTCAGGAAACTGGCCAGTGAGCCGTATGGCATGGTACTGGTGACCGGCCCGACCGGCAGTGGCAAAACGACATCCCTCTATGCCGCCATTTCGGAAGTGAATACCGGCTTTGACAAAATCATCACCATTGAAGACCCAGTCGAATACCAATTACCTGGCGTCCTGCAAATCCCCGTCAATGAGAAAAAAGGCCTGACCTTTGCGCGCGGCCTGCGCTCCATCCTGCGCCACGACCCCGACAAAATCATGGTCGGTGAAATCCGTGATGCCGAAACGGCGCAAATTGCCGTGCAGGCGGCATTGACTGGTCACCTGGTGTTCTCCACCGTGCACGCCAACAGTGTGCTGGATGTGATCGGCCGCTTTATGCATATGGGGGTGGATCCCTATCACTTTGTATCTGCGGTGAATGGCATTATTGCCCAGCGCCTGGTGCGTGCCTTGTGCCCACATTGTGCCGAGCCTTTTGTGCCGGATGAGGACATGTTAAAGGCTTCCGGGCTGACATCCGCGCAGGCGGCAGGCATGCAGTTCAAACACGCACAAGGGTGCGGCCATTGCCGTGGTACTGGTTATAAAGGGCGTAAGGCCGTGGCAGAAATGCTGGTGCTCAATGATGAGCTGCGCGAGATGATTATCGCCAGGCAACCGATCCGGCAACTTAAGGAGGCTGCAGCCAGAAATGGCATGCGCACCATCCGGGAAGCCGCGATCACTGCGGTGGCAGAAGGCATGACCAGTTTACAGGAGATCAACCGTGTCACGTTTATTGCCTGATTTCCGTTGGTTAGGTTTAACGCGGGTGCTGATCACCGCAGACCGTTTACTGGCTGAGCACAGGCCTGCAGGCTTACACTCACGCAGGCTGACGGCACAAAGCAGCTGGACCGGAACAGACTTGCAAACTGCGCTGCCGGCATTGCTGGCACAACTGCCCGCCACCCGCTGGCAGCGTATTGAAATTTACCTTGCTGACAAGCATGTGCATCTGTTGCGCCTGCCTGCCATGACACACTCCCTGCAAACGCTGGATGTATCCGGGCAGGAACAGCAGGCCTATGCGCGGGCGCTATTGATGCAAACCTATGGCGAAGCCGCACGGGCATGGCCGTTCCGGTTAGCCGATATCCAGCAGCCACAAGACAGCTTGCTGGTGGCGATGCCTGCTTTGCAAGCGTTGAATTTAAATGCACTGTTGGCAAGCAAGGCCATGCAATGGTCGGTGCAACCCTATGCGTGTGCCTTATGGGCGCACACACGTCTGCCTGCGAGCGGCACGGTGCTGACGGCTGAGCCACATATGCTAAGGCTATTGCAGCTGGAACAAGGCCAGGTGACCCATGTTGCCAGCCTGACAAAAGACATGACTGAGGTGGAAGCCATGGCTGCCTGGTTGTTGCGTGAACGTACCTTGCTGGGTGTGCAGGCGAGTCCGTGCTATTGGGTGAGTGAACCGGCCTGCGCGCCTGTGGCTGCCACCGGGCGACGGCTCTCACAGCAACTGGCAGGGCAGTTGCCATGGCAACTGCTCTATGCTGCGAATCAGGTGACTTCGCTGTGGCAGGAGGTCATGCATGTGGCCTAATCCTAACTATCAATTTGAATTTGCGCAGCCAGCGTTTGCCTGGCAGGCATTGCGCTGGCCAGGTGGATTGCTGGTTGTGCTATTGGGTGTGTTAGTCGCCGTGCAGTATACGGGACTGACAGAGACCGAGGCGCAGTTGCAGCGTCTTGCGCAACGCCAGCAGCAGTTGACGCAACAACAGGCCGGTGCGACAGCCACAGAACATCAGCCAGCCACTAAAGTGGCAGTCAAACAGCCTGTCGCGGTATTAAGCCAACCACAGCAGAAGGTCGCTGAAAAAATTGTGCAACAGTTAAATGTGCGCTGGTTCGATCTGTTGCAAGCCTTGGAATCGCGCCAGGTGCCAGACATTGCCTTATTGCAATTATTGCCAGATGCCAATCGCGGCCAGTTTGTGCTGTCAGGCGAAGCCAAGAGTTACCAGGACTTGCTTAAATATGTGAGCCAGTTACAGGCTGTGCCAACGCTCAACCAGGTGCATCTGCAAAAGCACCAGGTGAACGAAAGCCATCCGCAACGCCCGGTCAGTTTCGAGATACAGGGCGGGTGGCAACCATGACTGCATTGCGTCTTGTGACACCCATGACCGTGATATGGCTGCTGCGCCGTTGTGCCTGGTATTTAGGCTGGGTGCCGATGGTGTTGTCTGTGGCATTGCTGGTGATGTGGCTAGTCTTGTCGCAGCAGCAATCTGGTCAGCTGGCGCAGCTGGGTGCACTGGAACAAGAGATTCGGCAGTTGGTTGCTCAGCCTGTGCATCAAGACCGGGTGACGCCAGCCAAGCCTGAAAAAACATTGGCAATAGATATTAAAACAGCACAAGACGAGCCAGTGGAGTTGGCGGCACTTTGGCAGCAATTGCCTGCATTTGCTGACTTGTCTCCGCGCATGATGCATATCGCCAGCTTGGCGCAAAAGCGGCAGATTGCATTGAATGTGGGGGACTATCAATGGCAGGCACATCAAGCTACTAGCGCAATCCAGGCTAGCAGCGCCACACAAGACATTCAGCAGTTTGATATGCGCTTTACGATACAGGCAGACTACGCGACCTGCCGCCAATTTATGATGGATGTGTTGAAGCAATATCCGTCGATGGCGTTGACCGGGCTTGAGCTACGCAAGAATGAAACGGTACAGCCAGTCGTCGATGCCACGCTGACATTCTCGGTGTTTATCCGTGGAGGGCATGCACATGGCGCTTGAGTCTAAAGCGGCACCACAGCCTTTCTTATGGCTGGCCTTGCTGCTCACACTGGGCCTGGTCTATTGGCAGTGGTCGCAAGAAGACACGGCTGATGTGACGGTGGTGGCTGCAAATACGAATGGCGCGCGATCTGCGTCAGAAACGCCAGCAAATCCTGTACCACAAGCGACAGTCAGCCAGACGTTGGCGCCGCCGGTGGTCACATCATCGTCCATTACCCCATTAGCATCTACGCCCGACAATACTTACTTCACGAGGCAACTGCCAGCCGCAAAACTGAGTCATGCCTTGTTTGCTGCGCATGAATGGTTACCGCCACCGCCAAAGCCACAACCGCCACCGCCGCCCGAAGTGCCACCCTTGCCTTATACCTATGTTGGCAGCATGCAGGATGTGCCGGGTGGGGATACAGTAATTTTAATGCAGCAGAAAAAGATGTTGTTACCGAAGCTGGGAAGCAATATCAATGCGCAATGGCGTCTGGACCGGGAGGATGCGCAGTCTGTTTATTTCACTTATGTACCACTCAATAAAGTGGTGGTGTTGAGTAAAACCAAAACAACGTCAGGTGCTGGCCAACGTCAGGCGCTCACCGATAATAATCAAGATGAAATGTTAAACCAATGAATGTCTTTAACTTGAGATCCTCTTTACAGACGGCGATGCCGCGCTTTGTGGCGATTAGCTTGTCGGCATGGGTGTTGTCTTCTTGCGGACTGTTCCCACCCAAGCTGACCGCTACCACCCCGGAAGGTAAAGTGCATGAGCTGGCACAGCAAGTGGCCGAACATCCATCTGATGCCGTGCTGCGTAATCGCTGGTTCCGCGAGCGTGAGCAGGCAATTAATGCGCTGTCTGCCGAGGCAGAAGCCGCCGATGCCAGAGGGGATATTACGACGGCCAAGCAGGTATATGCACGTATTCTGACCCTGGATCCGCACCATATTAAAGCATTGGCCTATGAGAATGCCAGTGCGCGTGAAATCGCCTTGCGCAAGCAGCTCGAAGCCGTCAAGCAGCATATGGATAATCCTAAGCAGGCCTTAAAAGAGGTGCGCGATATATTGCTGGAACAGCCAACCAATGCCGAAGCACAGGCGCTGGAAAAACAGCTGATTGCGATGGAGCCGCGTGCGCGTGCGGCCTTGCCACAATTGCAAACCGGACTTAGCAAGCCAGTGACGCTGGAGCTACGCGATGCCAATATCAAGGTGGTATTTGAAGCCTTGTCACGTGCCACGGGCGTGAACTTTGTATTGGATAAAGACATCAAGCCGGAAACTAAGGCTTCAGTCTTCGTCAAAAAGATGCCGATTGAAGAAGCCATAGACATGGTGCTGGCCAGCAACGGTTTGCAGAAAAAAGTGTTATCGCCAACCAGTATGCTGGTTTATCCGGCTACGCAGCAAAAGAACAAAGACTATCAGGATTTACTTATCCGCAACTTTTACTTTGCCAACACCAGTGCCAAGCAATGCGCCGATATGTTGCGCACCATTTTGAAGGTCCGTGATGTGTATGTGGACGAGCGTTTGAACATGCTGGTACTCAGGGACAGGCCGGAAGTACTGGCACTGGCGGAGAAAATGATCAAGGCACAGGATATTGCCGACCCGGAAGTGATGCTGGAAATTGAGGTGATGGAAATCACGCGCGGCAAAATGAACCAGTTGGGCATCGTTTATCCTTCGTCACTCACCGTTCTCGACAGTCAATTGACGCTGGAAGCGCTCAAGCGTATCAAGTCTTCTGATATTGGTGTCAGCCCTAACCCCAGTCTGCAATTCAAGACCACAGACAGTGATTTGAACCTGTTGTCCAACCCGCGTATCCGCGTTAAAAATAACGAGAAAGCCAAAGTGCTGGTGGGTAACAAGGTGCCGGTGATTACGACTAACACCACCGCCAACGTGGGCACTTCAGAAAGTGTGTCTTATGTCGATGTTGGCCTCAAACTGGAGGTTGAACCACGGGTGATGCTGGACGATTTTGTCAGCATTAAAATTAACCTGGAAGTGAGTTCGCTGGGCGAAGCGATTACGCTGAGCAATAACTCCAAGGTCTATAACATCGGTACCCGTAACGCGACTACCATGCTGCGCCTGAAGCACGGGGAAACCCAGATTCTGGCGGGTCTGATTCAGGATTCAGAGCGTAAGAATGCCGACAAATTGCCGGGCTTGGGTGAAATCCCGATTCTGGGCCGCTTGTTCTCACGTCATATTGATGAAAAAAATAAAACTGAAATTGTGCTGGCGATTACGCCAAAAGTGATCAGCAATGTGACTTTGCCGGAGGCGACCTTCTCTGAGTACTGGAGCGGTACTGATACCGTAATTTCTGACAAACCCTTGTTAAACAGTACGCCGAGCAATGCACCGGCGCGTGGCCAGCAGGCGCGTGAACAGCAGTTGCAACGTCAGCGCGAGTTGAATGATGCCGCAGATGTGCCAGTCAATGACACGCCTGAATCCGCACCGGCGCCTGAACCTGCTGCATTACCTGCGCCAGATGCACAACCGGCCAATACTGAGTCTATGCAGCCTGCGCCAGCCATGCCGGGCTTGTCTAATAACGTCAATGGTATTTCCGAGCAGGGCACGACCACCTTACCGGCACCCAAGGTCATTCCTTGATGGTCTATATAGTGAAACGCACGGCCGGATTTACCTTGATTGAACTGATGGTGTCGCTGGCGATTATCGCCATCATGGCCAGTGTGGCCACGCCCATGATACAACTGACGGTGCAGCGGCAAAAAGAGCAGCAATTACGTGAGCATTTGCGCGAGATGCGACGCGCGATTGATGCCTACAAAAAGGCCGCGGATGAGGGCAGGGTGAAAAAGAGTGCCGATGCCAGTGGTTATCCACCCAATTTGCAGGTGTTGGTAGATGGCGTGGAAGATGCCAAAAGTCCCAAGCATGAACGTTTGCGTTTTTTACGGCGTATCCCGACAGACCCCATGCTGAATGGCCAGGCGAACAAGGGATTGACGCAGTCCGCCAGCCAATGGGGACTGCGCAGTTATGATAGCCCGCCGGAGCAGCCACGTTATAGCCAGGATGTCTACGATGTGTATTCATTAAGTACGCAGACCGGTATCAATGGAGTCGCTTATGCGCAATGGTAAGCAACGCGGTTTTACGCTGGTAGAGTTGCTGGTGGTGTTGTCGATTCTAGCCTTGCTGTTATCGCTGGCGGTGCCGCGTTATTTTTATGGCGTGCAGCGCGCCAAGGAGCAAGCATTAAAGCAGCAACTGGCAACTACCCGCAAAGCGCTGGATGAATATTATGCCGATCAGGGGCAGTATCCGGACACCTTGCAGGAGTTAGTCGACAAACATTATCTGGACAAATTACCCTGGGACCCGATTGCCGAGCGTAATGATGTCTGGGTGATTACGCCGCCGGAATTGCCTGTGGTAGGTGCGGTGTATACCTTGCACAGCAGTGCAGTCGGGCAGGCTGCCGATGGCTCTGCCTATACCGACTGGTAAACGACGGGTATGTTCAGGCAAGACGGTTTTTCTTACATAGGCGTGATGGTGACGCTGGTGATTGCGGCCATAGGCATGCAGGGGGCGGCGGTCATATGGCAGCAGCAATCCCAGCGCAGCCATGAGGCTCAATTGCTGGAGACCGGTGAAGCGTACCGGCTGGCGATTGGGCGCTATTATGAATCTACACCGCAGCCGGTCAAGCAATACCCGGTACGCTTGGATGAGTTGATAGAAGACAAACGCTTTCCGGTACCCAAGCGGCATTTACGCAAATTGTATGCAGACCCGTTTGCGGTCAAACAGGGTATGACCCTAGTTATCAGGGATGGCCGTATTGTTGGCGTGCACAGCCAGTCGCTGTTGGCTCCCATACGCAGCAGTGGCTACCAGGAGTCCCAATCAGGCTTTCATGGCGCCAAGCATTATCGCGAGTGGTTGTTTGTGTATGAGCCTAATACCCTGGCGGACCTGGAGCAGGCCTGGGTAAATCGTTAGAGCGGATCAGTTACTGAGCTGGCTGGCGTAACCTGTGGGTGCGAGCCGGGTTTTAAACGCCTGATAGTAGCCAAGCACCTTGGGAATATATTGCCTGGTTTCGGCAAAAGGCGGCACGGCGTGCTGGTGGGTTTTTACCGCTTGTGGCCCGGCATTATAAGCGGCTAGTGCCAGCGGAACATTGCCTTCAAACATATCCAGCATGCGTCTTAAATAATGCGAACCCCATAATATTTGCTGCGGCACCGACCATTGTTTGACAGGAATGGCAGTCATGGTTTGTGCGGTGGCTGGTAGCACTTGCATCAGGCCGTAAGCGCCTTTACGTGACAGCGCTTTGGGGTTGTAGCCGGATTCGGTGGCAATCACGGCATGGATCAGTGCCGGATCTATCTGCGTCGCCTCAGCTGCGGCTTGCACCTCGGCTTGGTAAGGGACTGCACCGCTTTTCCATTTGGACGGCTGGCTGGCGGGGGATGGCGCGAAAGGCTCACTCTCTGTCTCCGACGCGTCAATATTACTGATCACTAACTCCATGTCGCTGGAGTTATCCAGCAGGATATGCTCGGCTAATGTCTGCGTCGTTGAGGCTGTGCCAACAGGGAGCGTCTCCGCATGTGCTACGCCACACACGATCACAGTTGCCAGCAACGATGCCAGTCTGATTTGACGCAGGGGGGAAGCGGACGCATTCATGATAAGACTGATTGTGCCACAACCATGTGACACAGCAAAGACAATCGGTCCTGCGCTGTCAGGCATGCTTTGCCTGGACATTCATGTGATTGTCATGTGGGTACAGACCTGTGCCAATAAAACCGGCCGTTGGTAAAGTGCCGATTTCCCTTTCTAGTCATACCGCTAATCCACTGTCATCAATTTATCAATCAACTGACACGTGCCAATCATTTTTCTGTCACAAATTCTGAGCAAACTTGCTGCATTTATATAAATGTGGTTAACACATGGATACAACAATAACAGGGATGGATCAGGCCAGCGACCAGTGGACGTTGGCACTAAATGAAGAGCAACGCGCGCTATTTATGGAGGTGATTGAGGAGTCGTTGCGTCTGCAGCATCGCTCACACCTTTTTAACTGGCTACAGCGAGGGTTTCAGTGTTTGTTGGCGCATGAGGTGGTGATTATTGGTGTGCGTAGCTTGGAGCGTGCCAGTTATGACTATGAGTATCTGACCTCCAGCCGCTATTTTGGCGACACCCAGTTTGACCAGGTGCTCAACGATGAAGATGGCCTGGTCAGTGAAGCCTTTACACGCTGGAGCAAGCTGGGTATGCCGGTGTTTTACCATACTGAGCTCGCCGCGCAGCAATATAACCATTATGCCGTTGAGCATGTCGATGCTGAGCGCATGCTGGCTTCCGAGCTCAAGCGCTTTGTTGTGCATGGCTTTGGCAACGAGCACAGCCGCATTGCCACCATGGTCATGTTTGGCCGTTTAAGCTCAGCGGCCAATGCGCAAACTGCCCATTTGCTCGAGTTGCTGATGCCGCACCTGCATTGCGCGATCGTTAAAGTCACTGCTAATAAATGTCCTTCCGTGTTATCCACCACCGCGCGCAATGGCCGTATCAAGCCTTTAAGCAAGCGAGAGCTGGAAGTGCTGGAATGGCTGCAAGCAGGCAAAACCAATTGGGAGATTGGCAACATCATGCAAGTCAGCCCGCTCACGATTAAAAATCACGTGCAAAACATCCTGCGCAAACTGGATGTAGAGAATCGCGGCCAGGCGGCCAGCAAAGCACTCAAATTGGGCCTGATCACCCGCAAGCAATAAAGATTACCCACCGCATTTTTACCGCTTTCATGCAATGACTCCAACTAGTCCGAACGGACTAGTTTTTACTTTAAGCCTGTCATTTTGAGTTTCTAAACTACTTAGGATTTTTATGCGGCTATTTTGCGCGGCCAGACTAGTCCACATGGACTAGGTTTACAAAGTAAGGCTGTCATGTAGCGACTGCATAATTTTTTGGGATGAGTTTCATCGTATTCGCTCAGGTATTAGTAGTTTGCTCTTTCTATTCGGTTTGCTCAAAAAATTAAGGAGAAGTTTATGAAATTTCAAGTAAAAGCATTGGTTGCTGCATTGGCTCTGTCCGCTGCAACTATTCCAGCACACGCGGCTATGACGTTCGCAACAAGCGGCAGCTCAAGCCTGATTCTGACTTTGCTGGACTTTAACAGCAACACATCGGCAACATTTGATTTGGGCTACGGTTACGATAGCTTCCAAAGCCTGGTTGTTGATGCACATACTAACGGCACAATTTCTGCAGATGGTTTGTCTAAAACCTTTGCTTTTGATGTGGCTGGTGGTGACTATGCTAATGCATGGAGTTCTTTCTGGAGCACTGCTTCAGCTTCAACTACCAAGTGGGCGATTTATGCTGCTGATGGTACCGGTACTGGTGCAGGCGCACGGGGCATTATTTCTACCTATAAATCAGGTGCAAACCTGACAAACTCTAACCAGTTGCAGACTTCAGTTGCAAACTTCAATAGCTACATGACCAACAACAACGCGTTGGACAACCACAACGCTGTAGACAATGGTGCAAGCTTAGTGACTTCAAACCTGTCACAGGCCTATGCTGGCCGTGCTGTGGCTTACGGCTCTACAGGTCGTATCAACGGCCAAGGCCATGTATCTATGGATAACCTGGATAGCTCTATGACTGTTGTGCAACAACTGACAGGTGCAACAGCGGCTTCTCCAGTGGCATTCAATACACTGGGCTTAAATGGTAACTTCCAATTCAAAATGACATCCGGTGGTCTGTTGGAATTCGTAGTACCAGTTCCAGAAGCTGACAGCTATGCAATGTTGCTGGCTGGCCTGGGTGTAGTTGGCTTGGTAGCTCGTCGTCGCAAGGCTTAATACAACATTAAAAAAGCCATGAAAAACGGCCGGTTTACAAGCTGGCCGCTAATCAAATCTTTTATCGAAGGAAGCGAAAAATGTTTAAATTTAATAAAGTATGCTTGGCTGTAGCCGCTACTCTGTTTGCAGGTCAAGCTTTTGCTGCGCCTGTCACTCAAGCACAAATCAATACTGCGCGTGGTAATAGCGCATTGAATGAAACCTGGATTTCTGGCGCTTCAGCACCAACTTACAATGTTTTCCAAGGCTTTGCTGCTGGTTGTGATGCAAACACACTGTCCGTGTTCAACAACGGCTCAGCAACAGCCGCAGTAAGACCAGGTAACTCAGCTGCAAGCAACTTCCTGGCTTATGCTTGTACACGTGGTGGTAAAGTGTCTGTGGTTTATCACACGATTGATGGCGGTTCTTTTAACGCTTACGCACCACATATCCCAAACGATGTTGATGGCGATGGTACAGTGGGTACTGCTAATTTGCGCCGTATTGGCAAACTGGGTGCTAACGCTGGTTGTGTTGCTCAAACGGGCACTTTGTCTTTGCCAGGTCAAACTGCAATTGCAAGCTATCGCTCATGTGCGATTGTGACTCCAGCAACTGCTGCTGATGGCGCAACTGTTAAACCAGCAGGTGGTTTCTCTGACGTTGAAGCTGCATTGTTCGGTGTATCCGTTGATGGTTACGGTGTTGAGTCAAACGCTAACGTTGGTCAAGCATTTGGTATCGCTACTTCAACTTCCTTGTATCGTGCGATGCAAGTTGCACAAGGTATCTATGCGAGCGTAGCCGCAGCGAACTCTGCTGATCCTGATTACTTGCCAGCCAATGCACCGAGCATTTCTCACGTGCAGTATGCTTCTATCGTGAGTGGTACTGCTGCTGATGCGGGTATCTTGGTACCAGGTTCTACAGCTGCCTTGAATCTGGCACGTCGTGTGCCAACTTCAGGTACTCAAGCGTCTTCCAATGCGACTTTCCTGCGTAATCCATGTAACGGTGATGCTGCGATTGCCGGTGCTTTGGCACCTGTAGGCCTGGCTGACTCTACACCTACCTTGATCATCACCGAAGGTTCTGGTACGGGTAACGCAAAAACTGCGTTGTCTACAGCTGGCTTTGCGATCGGTGTGTTGTCTCTGGAAAACAACTGGCGTACAGATACATCATCCAACGGCTATCGTTACATCAAGCTGGATAACACTCACCCTGAAGCGCCAGTAGCTGGCTCCGGTCAGACAACAGATGCTAACGCACGTTACACAGCTGCTCAAGGTTTGTACGATTTCCACATGGAAATGAAATCTTTTGTTGCTAACTCAGCTTCCGGTACATTCGGCGAGACTGTGATCAACGAAATCGTTGGTGCTTTTGCTGGTCTGGATTGTGCTGAAGTACCACGTGGTTTGACACTGAACCCATTTGCCGGTTCATCTTGCACGGTCGGTACAGTGGTTGCTAAAGGCTCACGCAATGGTAACAACTGCCAAGCACAACAATTGTTCTAATTCCAAGCACTAGCAGTCAAAAGCTGCGACGTTTGATTAAAAGCACACCCGAACCGGGTGTGCTTTTTTATTGCCTGATTCAATCAAAAACCAGTTGTTATCCGCAAATGTCTGAGTGCCTCCTGCAATGGCTCACATGGGCTATACAAACAAGTCCGCGGACTAGTCCGCATTTCATCTTTGTGACACGCTGCGCTTTCAAAATGGCAAGCCTTGAGAAGTGCTTTAGGCGATTGAACCAAAAAAGAAAGGTGTTGCGATTGTTGCTGCGTGTGATGAGTTGTATGTGTGTTCTGTGGTCTTTTGCATTGCATGCAGAGGAGGCTTCAGAGTCCGCCCAGCACCCTGTGAATGGTTGGGGGACAGAGGTTCCCGGCCAAGCGGCTGCAGAAGTGCTCGCCAAAGACCAGTTCGATATTTTTGAATACGTGGTCAATGGCAACTCCGTGCTCAGCGTGACAGAGATTGAAAAAGCTGTTTATCCCTATCTCGGTGAGCATCGCTCAATTGATGATGTAGAAAAAGCGCGTAGTGCGTTGGAGCAAAGCTTTCATGAGGCTGGCTACCTGACGGTGTTCGTGAGTATTCCAGAACAAGAGGTAAACGGTGGGGTTATTAAGCTGGATGTGCTGGAAGGGAAGGTTGAGCGTTTAAGTGTGGTCGGCTCCCGCTATTACTCCCTGGGCAAAATCAAGCAAAACGTCACAGAGTTCCAAGAGGGCCATGTCCCGCACTTTCCAACGGTGCAAAAACAAATTGCCTCGGTCAATATTAATCAGGACCGTGTGGTAGCGCCGGTGCTGCGTCCAGGCAAGTCACCGGGCATGGTTGAAGTGGATTTGAAGGTAGATGACAAGTTTCCGTTACACGCCAGCATGGAATACAACAACCGGTACACACCGAACACGACAAAGACACGTCTTTCCGGCAACCTGAGATACGACAATCTCTGGCAAAGCGATCACAGCATTGGTCTAGGTTTTCAGGTGACACCGGAAGATGCTAACGAGGTGAAAGTATTTTCGGGCACCTATGTGATTCCTTACGCTGGAGATTACTGGGCTATGTATGGCGTGGTTTCTCAAAGTGATATCAGTGCGGTAGGCGATTTGAATGTGGTCGGTAACGGTAACATTTATGGCCTGCGTTACATTCACCCCATGCCTAGTCCGGTTAAATCCTTCAATCACAATTTGACCCTGGGCGCGGATTACAAAGACTTTAAAGAAAGCACGCGCAGACTAGGGGCGGACTTGGGTAATAACCCGATTACTTATCTGCCTTTCCTGATTGGTTATACCGGCAATTTGGTCATGCCTGAGAGTACCACCAAGTTAGACCTGAACTTTGTCTTTTCAACCAAAGCGCTGGTTAACGATGACGCTGAGTTTGCCCAGCGGCGTTACCTGGCAAGGTCGAATTTCTCTTACTTGAGAGGGCAGCTTGAGCACACGTATACCTTGCCTTATCAATGGCAATGGTATGGCTCTTTAGGCGGGCAAGTGACTGGCGACTCACTGGTTTCAAACGAACAATTCTTTATTGGTGGTTTGGATACTGTGCGCGGCTTCCTCGAGTCCAGTGCGCTGGGGGATACGGGTACCAACCTGACGATGGAGTTGCGCTCCCCACCTTTGCAAAAGTATGCAGGCTCATGGGTGAAGGAAATGCGCCTGCTGGCTTTTTACGATTACGGCTACGCTAAAACGCGTGATCCAGCGACGTTTGCCGATGACCGGTTCTCACAAATCCAGCAATACATCCTGTCCTCATACGGATTGGGTTGGGATGTGAAGGCAGCACACGGCTTGTTTGTGCGCCTGGATTTTGCGCGTGTCTTGCAATCAAGCTGGACATTGGAAAATGGACACACTGCGCCACTCAAGCCAGCAGGGATGGCTGAAAGTGGTGATACGCGCCTGCATTTTAAAGTGGGTTTTGACTGGTAATAAGCGCTTAGCTGAAGTAAACGAGGTGAAATGATGAACAAGTTACGATTCAAGTTGGTATTTAGCAAACGCTTGGGCATGTTGGTACCCATTGCCGAGATTGCGCGTACTCATCAAAAAACAGTGACTTTAGCGGGTGTGGTTGATTGTGATGCCAGCGTAGAAGTCATGCTTCGTCCTTTATGGCGCATATCAACGAGGAGTGTTGTGTTACTGATAGCGGGCTGTCTGAGCTGGGCATCTGCGCCTGTTCTGGCGGTCGATGCAAGTACATTGCCAGTTCAGCAACCCGGTTATAACTTACCGGCCGGTGTGAGTATCCCGACACCAGTGAACAACACCATGAATATCAACACAACGATTCAGAATGCGGTGATTCGTTGGGATAGCTTTAATATCGGTTCGCAAGCCGCGGTCAACTTCAATATGCCTAACGCATCTTCGAGTGTGCTAAACCGCGTCATGGGTAGTGGGGCAAGCTTTATTAATGGCACACTCACCTCGAATGGGCATGTGTATATTGCCAACCAGAATGGCATATATTTCGGCGCTGGTTCACAAGTCAACGTGGGTTCGTTGACAGCGACTACACTGGATAATTTAAAGAACAATAATATCGAAACGATTTACCAGAACGGCATTTTGTCTAATAAGACCGAGCCCGTATTTTCCTTTGCCGATGCCGTTGGTGTCATTGATGTGGCCAAAGGCGCAAACATTACGACTACCACTGGCGGCCGAGTCATGTTGCTGGCGCCTGATGTGACTAACAGCGGCGTGATTAAAACACCTGATGGTCAAACCATCTTGGCAGCGGGCAAGACGGTTTATCTCAGTACGCTAGACAAGTTTGCAGGTTTGTTGGTGGAGGTCAGCTCTGGTGGCAATGCGACTAACTTGGGTGACATTATTGTTAATCATGGGAACGCCAGCTTGATTGGCCTGGCGGTAAACCAGCAGGGTAGTATTTCTGCGAAGACCTCTGTACGAGCTAATGGCTCTATTTTCCTCAAAGCCGAACAAATCGGCTCTAAAAGTGGGGAGCTTAATATCAATCCGCAATATGGCAAGGTGACCTTAGGCAAAAATAGTCAAACTGTTGTGGCGATTGACGTTGATGACAAGGAGGAAATTACGGATGCACAGAAGCTGCCAGTATCACTTTACAAGCTGGATGGTACGCAGACGACCCAAACAGAGCTTGATGGTTCAGTGATCAATATTCAAGGTAAGGACATTGTGATTGATGGTGCTGTGACAGCCAACAGTGGTCATGTATTCGTGACTGCAACAGATATCCAAAATAACAATGGTGGCAGTATTTATCTGGGGGATAACGCGCTAATTGATGTGTCAGGTGTAGATGCGACCGCACCCATGAGCCGCAACCAACTGGCAATTCAACTTTACTCTGACCAGTTAAGGGATTCACCTGTATTAAGGGGCGGCGCCCTGTTTGGCGAAATATTGTTCCTTGATGCTCGGAAAGGCACCAAGCTGCTGAGCCAGAGTGTTATTGATCAAGCCAAGGCTGGCATTACAAGAACTGTGGCTGAGCGCTCTACTAATGGCGGGCAGGTGAATCTTTCTGCGGTGAATATGGTCAGCAAAGCCGGATCCAAAATTGACCTGTCAGCAGGCAGTACTACTTATACTGAAGGTACGATTCGTGAAAGCAGCTTACTTATCAATGGTAAATGGGTGCTGGCTTCTGAGGCGCTCCCTAATACGCCATACCAGGGCATAAGTGATTACTACTCTGTCTCTAGTGGACGCTGGGGTCAGACCCGCCGATGGGCACTGACAGCCAATGCTTTAAATGGTTTGGCAGGCGCCTCTACCGAAAACGCAGCTAAAAGTGCTTCAGTGAGCGGCTATTTGCAACCGGGCTACCAACAGGGCGGTAATGCAGGCGCCCTCAATGTATCGACAACCAATATGGCACTGCAGGGCGATGTGCTTGCCAGCACAGTGAGTGGTCTTTATCAGCGCGGAGAGACTGGGGCGCATAGCACACCATTGGGTGGCACCTTCAAGTTGACCTATAACAACTCCGGCGCCTTGAATATCGTCTCATCTGCTGCCCCGCTGTCTGATAGCTTTAATGAAGACAGCCAGCTGAGCACAGAGCAAAAGCAAACGTCCGAGTTAAGCACAGCCATGCTGGCAAATGGGGTCAACCATGTAGTGATCAAAGCCACTGGGCAGGTCAACCTCAATACAGACCTCAATATGCAGGCGAATGGTAGCCTGCATGTGTTAGGGAGTGGCGGGGTAAACGTGAATAACGATATTCGTTTGCCTTCCGGCACAGTAGCACTGTCAGCCAGTCAAAGTGCCGACGTGAACGTGGCTAATAACGTAAAGATCGATGTTGCGGGCTTGTTTACGAATGATTTACCAGGCGTCAATGGCGCAATGCTGGGCAAGGTTGCGCTCAATGGCGGCAACATTACCGTTGGCAGCATTGTCGTTCATAAGGATACTGGTGACATCATTACCGATGACAGCATCACCCAAGACACCATTACCCTTTATAGTGGTTTGCATATGGGGCAAGGTGCTAGCATGGATGCCTCATCTGGGGCATGGCTCAATCAACGCGGGCAACTCACTGCCGGACACGGTGGTGACATTACAGTGACCATGGCAGATAACAAGATCGGGGCTGGCAGCTTTAACAGTTATGGCATGATGGTCGACGGGCAGCAAACGCAGGGTGGCCATTTAACGGTGAAGTTACAGGGTGAGCAGGCGACAGGGGTGGTGGATCACATCCAGTTGGGGGGCATCAATCCGCAGCAAGAAAATACACTGTGGCTATCAGAAGGCTTTTTCCAGCAGGGTGGTTTTTCAAACTACACCATCAGTAATGCGGACCGCCTGAACGGTGATGTGATCATCGGTGACCAGGCCAATAGCCTGGTGACGATACGCCCTGAGCAACATTCCCGTGTTCTGGGATCCGCTGCGCGCGTGGCACAAAGTGGTAGTGACTTAAACGCACTAGTCAGGAAGACATCACTCGCTGGTAGCATGCGTACACCGGCCAGCATGGTGGTCGTGGCAGGGGATGACCTGACGCTGCAGTCGAATGCCAGTATCGTGATGGATACTCCTGCTAGCCAATCCGGGCCCAGAGGTAATGTCAGCCTCACGTCTAAAGGCCAGATGACCATCCTCGGGGATATTACCGCCCCTGGTGGTGATATCAAGCTGGCGATTGATAACATCGTCCCTGATAAAGGTGACTTCACGCTGCCTAATAAGAGCTTTGATCCAACATTGAGTCTGTTTTTGGGTGAAAATGCCACGCTGAGCGCACGGGCACAATATGTCAAGCCGCCTACCAGTGACGGCAACTTACGCACAGCCTTTGTGACCAAAGCTGGCAGCATCTCTTTAGCTGCTGGTAATGGGGTATTGATTGCAAAAGAAGGTTCAGTCATCGATGTGTCTGGGACCAGCGGTAACGTGGATTTGTCTGTGCCCGGTGGCTATGCACGCCAGTCTGTGGCAGGCAGTGCAGGTGTTATCTCACTGAGCGGACGTGACGGTGTTGCGCTGGATGGAGCATTATTGGGCACCCCGTCAGGTCAAGGTGAGGGCGGCACACTGAATATTACGTTAGGCGGTGTTGATGGCGGCGCTGTAGAAGGTGGCGACCCCCCGTTGTATTTTGTTAATGGCACACGAGTGCTGACCGTGACAAACAACAAGGAGTTAATGGCTGCGAATAATACTGCGGGTGGTAATAATGCCAATCTCATTAATACCTCGAACTCATCTACAATGCCTTTGACCACCGCGCAAGGTGTCGGCCAAATTTCAGCTGAACAAATTCGCCAAGGCGGATTTGATAATGTCGCCTTGACCGTGGAGAACGTCAGTACTACGACTGGCGATGCGATACATTTCGCCAATACCACGATGAGTGTGCCATCGCTACTGACGCTGGATGCCACGACTTTCTCTGGTTCGGCAAATCTCAGCGCCTCTACATTAGTGCTGGCGAACAAGAGCAGCGTTAATATGGATAGTAGTCAACTGGCTGTTGGAACAGACATCTTCAAGGCCCGGGCAAATTTTATTGAGATACAAGGGGCGGTCGCCATCAATCAGGTTGCCCAAACGAGTTTATACAGTCAATCCGACATTCGGGCGCGTGGGCTGATTTCTTCATTGCAGGGCACCGCATCGCTTTCATCACCTGGCCTGATTCAGTTGGATGCTGCGCAAATTTATCCGGCGACCGCTGTTGATTTTACGGTCACAGCCACCGGTGCTGGCAGCAGAATTGAAGTGAGCAACCAGGCTAAAACCGCAAGTTCTGTGCCTTTATCTGCCGTAGGTAGTTTGACCTTAAATGCAGATTCTATTCTGCAGGCAGGTGTGTTACGTGCGCCGTTGGGGCAAATTACCCTGAATGCTAGCCATGATTTAACACTGGCACCAGGTAGCCTGACCTCAGTGTCTGCAGAGGGTAGCTTGATTCCTTATGCTGTGACTGTACTTGGTGGTAGTGAACTGGCCGATACCAAAGGTGCCATCAACAACTTCATGAGTGCAGTTGACAAGAAAAAAGTCACGCTGAATGCCAATAACCTGAATTTGCAGACAGGTTCACGCGTGGATATTTCTGGCAATGGCGATACTATGGCCTATGAGTGGATCCAAGGTATAGGCGGCTCTGTCGACGTATTGTCGCAAGCTGGCTATTATGCCGTCTTGCCATCGCTGGGCAATCAGTACGCACCTTATGATTACCTAATGAGCGCAGGCTCCGATGTAGGTATTGGTCAGGCCATTTACTTGTCTGGGGGCAATGGCTTGGCAGCAGGTAAATATACCCTCCTGCCTGCGCATTATGCACTGTTGCCTGGGGCTTTCCTGGTCAGTGCCAACGGCGCCAATGTCCAGGTCAATACGCAGCTCACCCAAGCTGACGGGACCGGTTTATCTTCAGGCTATTTAACCAAGATTGATGGCACTAGCCGCGGCCAATATACGAGTTTTAATATCGTCAATGGCAATAGTTTTTACAAAGATTACGGTACCAAAAACTATAAAGGCCTGGCTGAGTATCTGGTGAGTTCTGGCAATGCCTTGTTAACCAAGAATGCCATCAGGGATGGTAAGGAAGTCCCAAGGCTGACAAACGATGCTGGCCAATTAGTATTAGCGGCAGGGAATGGCCTTAACCTGGAAGGGGACATTAATACCAGCAATGTGGCAGGCGCCAAAGGGGCGTTGGTGGATATTTCTTCTAACGATATTCGTGTGGTTTCAACGGTTGATCCGCTGCAAGCCGGGGTGTTGCAGATATCAGCAGATCAACTCAGTAAAATCAATGCGGACTCTATCCTGTTGGGCGGCAGCCGCTCTGTAAGCGGTAAGACGCAGACCATTACAACGACTGCTTCCAATGTGACTTTCAGTAACGACTCTGATCATGCCGTGCAATCTGGTGAGTTGATTGTTGCTTCCAAAGATGCGATCACTGTGAATCAAGGTGCGGTGGTGAAGACCGGCGCCAAGCAAGACAAAACAGGGACTACAACCCTTGTCACCAGTGGTGATGGTGCACTGTTGGCAGTATCGGCCAAAAACGACTTCGACTTCTCCAGAACAGGTGTGACAGCTACGCCGACAACAGGCAAGTTAACCATTGAACATGGCGCAAGTGTCACTGCGGCAAGGTCTATGGTGCTGGATGCCACTAATGCCTTTGATCAATCGGGCACTATTGAGGTCGCTGATGGTGGGACGGTTACTTTGGGAGCCAATCAGTATGCCATTGGTGACCAGCCCGTAAACGGGGCAACGCATATTAACTCAGATACCTTGGGTGATTTTGGCCGCTTATCTGCGATCACGTTTAATAGCTATAAAAACATCGATATTCTGGGTGCGGTTAATTTTGGCAATAACAATCTGAATATCACGTTTAATACTGCGGGAATTGCGCATCATGACGCCGGTAATGTGAATATCAATGCCAATAATTTTGTGCTTAAAAACACAAATAACGCTTTATTTACTGCACCTGTAGCCCTCAATGGGCAACTGGCCATCAATGCCAACCAGATTACTTTCGGCGACACGGGTAGTGTGTCCACTAATATTGGTGGATTTAATAGCGTCAGTCTGAATGCCAATAAAGATATCCGTTTTACAGGTACAGGGACGGTCAATATCAACGCTGACCAGACAACCATGAGCAGTGCTGTAATGACGGCAGATTCTGGGGCCAACTATTCTCTTGCAAGTACTGGTAGCCTGCAGACAGTGAGCAATGGTCAGCAGTCAGCGAATACCTCAGGCCTGGGCGCAACGCTTAACCTGTCTGCAACCGATATGCAGTTGGGTGGCAAGCTGGTGTTGAATGCCGGTGCTGTAAATGCGGTGGCACGTAGCGGCAATCTGACAGTGGCTTCAGGAGGCTCGATTGACGTCTCTGCGGCGACGGTTGCTTTTGATAGTACCCATTCCGCCACGACGGATGCAGGCAATGTGCACCTGACCTCGACGCAAGGCAATGTCCAGATCGAAAATAATGTGCTGTTGAATCTCAAAGGCGGCACCACTGCCGGGAATGCCGGTACATTGCAAGTAGAAGCGAAGAATGGTCGCTTTGTGGTCGCTGATGGCACCCTGCAAGGCCAGGCGGCCAAAGATCAAAAGACTGCCTCACTCAAGCTGGATGTCGCCAGTTTAGATAATTTCAGCGATGTGAATAAAGCGCTGGAAAGCGGCCGCTTTAATGAAAACCGTGATATTCGTGTGCGTAGTGGTGACGTCACCATTGCCGCCGGGGATACCGTCACTGCGCATGCCTTTACCCTGGGGGTTGATGGCGGCAATGCGACGGTTGCCGGGCATATTAATGCCGATGGCGACAAAGGCGGTGATGTAGCTATTTATGCCAATGGTTTGGTGACCTTGGCTAATACTGCGCAAATCACCGCACGTGGCCAAGCGGCCAATCAGTCTAGCGGAGACCGGCAAACAGGGTCTGGTGGTTCTGTGCTGCTCTCCTCTAACAGCCTGTCTACTGTGAATGCGGTATCTGCTGATACTGGCGCCCTGATCGACACTAGCGGATATGATGCCGCGGCTAATGGCAAAGTGGGCGTCGATGGCTACGATGGCTCGGTGACATTAAGAGGTGCACGCGGAACCACGGGCACTACCAATACTGTGAATGTGGCGTTTAACACGACTGCTGCGATCAAAAGCGCGAGCGAAGTTACGGTTGAAGGCAGCCGTACTTATACAGCTACAGCATTTACCGCTGCCAATATGGCCGGCATGATCAGTGATACCAACAGTTTCTATAATGCGAATACTGGTGCAGGCAATTACGCACTGACGCAAGATGGCAGCAGCGCGAAAGTGTTGCCTCATATTGAGGTGCGTAGCACCACTGGCAACACGGCAACCGCAATGACGGTTGGCACAGCCGATGTGAATTTGCGCTCATTTGCTGCGTTGCTGCCGGGGCGCGGTGGCTCCCTGACTTTGCGTTCAAATGGTAATCTGACCTTCAGTGGTTCTTTAAGCGATGGCTTCAACACCGCGACTACAGCAGGCGTGTTACAGCCGAATGCAAACACGTTTAACTTTAATTTGATTGCCGGGGCTGACTATAGTGCTGCGAATATCACTGAGACCAAAACAGGGACTGGTGATTTCACGCTGGCAAGTAATAAACTCATCCGTACAGGTGAGGGCAATATCACTATTGCTTCCGGTGGCAATATGACCTTGGGGAATGTCGGCTCCGTCATTTATACGGTGGGTAAAGAGGAGGCAGCTCTGAGCGGATTTACCCCGGCATCCGTAGGCACTAACGTACCGACTGCCGCCAGCTATGTGAATAATGGCGGAGATATTGCCATTGATGTCGTTGGCAATATCACTGGCGCGGCCACGACGCAAAGTGTCAACCAATGGTTGTTGCGCCAAGGCGGTAACGGCGCGGATACCAGCTG
Source organism: Methylophilus sp. UBA6697 (assembly GCF_002454655.1). Classification (NCBI taxonomy): domain Bacteria; kingdom Pseudomonadati; phylum Pseudomonadota; class Betaproteobacteria; order Nitrosomonadales; family Methylophilaceae; genus Methylophilus; species Methylophilus sp. UBA6697. The sequence continues at coordinate 13,515 of NZ_DKJH01000011.1, read as the reverse complement.
GTGGGTGCGCCCGGACCTGTTCCAGCAAGGCGTTGCCGCGTTAGGTGGTGGTAACGTTAATATTCAGGCGGGTGGAAATATCACTAACGTGTCAGCTTCCTCTGCAACGAACGCACAGTTTGTCAAAACGCTGGATGCTAAAGGTAATGAGGTACGTAAGAGCCTGGTCAATGGCGGCGGCGATGTGTCTGTTTCCGCAGGTGGTAACTTGACTAATGGGGTGTATTACGTTGGTCGTGGGGAATTAGCGTTAGAGGCTGGTGATAGCGTACTTAAATCGGGCACGACTGGCACGGTGATTGCCTTGCAGGACGCTAGTGCGGACGTGCGTGCTAAGAATAATCTGAAGATTGAGACCGCGTTTAATCCTACTCTTTGGGTGCAAGGCAGTACATTGGCGCAGAACCAGGTTGCAAATAGTACTTTCTTTAATACCTATTCAGCAGACTCTGCCTTGAATGTAGCTTCTTTATCAGGCAACGTTGAAGTCGGGCAAAGTAACAGGCAGTCGATTGTGAGTACGGGCCTTAATTCAGCGGGGTACACGACATTAACCAATAATGATATGGCTGCTATCCACCCGGGTACAGTCAATGTGACTGCGTTTACAGGGGATATTACGACCTATAAGATGCTGCTGGCACCAGCAGCGAGTGGCAACTTGAGTTTATTGGCCGCTGGTAGTGTTGTCAGTGGTGTGAATACAAGTGGAAATATCAACCCTACAGCGAATATCTTGATTTCAGATGCAGATTTAAGTGCTGTTTTGAACGTCTTTAATCCTACGACAGGTAGTCCAATTGACAGCAACATTACAAGCATTCTGGGGAGTATTAAAACTGGTGTTTCTGCTGTACCCGTGCATCAAAACGATTCAACAACAGCCGTGATTGTGGCACGTGATGGCGACATTCGAATGACTGGGACGCCCACTGAGAAGGGTAGCACCAATATCTATGGCATCAAATCTTCTAAACCAGTTTATATCAATGCTGGTAATAACGTGACCTTGCATGCCTCTATTCAGCATAATAATGTGGATGATGTGTCAGAAATTCACGCCGGTAAAGATTTTGTCATGGAAAACGGTAAGCAGCAGGCACGTATTGATATTAGCGGCCCAGGAGAGGTACTGATCAAGGCAGGCCGCACTATCGATTTGGGTAATACCAGCGGTATTCTCTCTTTGGCGAATACCGTGAACCCTAACCTGGCTGACAACAGCGCTAACGTTACCTTACTGGCAGGTATGGGCAAATCGGGCACTAATATCGATGGTTTTGTCAGCACCTATATTGACCCAACCGGCAGCGGCCCTGCATCTCTACAAGGCGATGCTACTGCATTGACTAATTATCGACAGGCCACCGCTGCACGTGTACAGGCTTACATGAATGAAGTCACCGGCAGCAAAAATCCAGCGACTGGCAAGCCGTATACTGCGCAGGAGGCCATGACTGCATTCCTGGTGCTGGATACGACCAGGAAAGAGATTTTTGCCTTGAGGCAATTCCAGGCTGAATTACTGGAAGCCGGTAGGGAGTATATCAAGACCGCCAGCACCACCAGAAGTGACGATGTCATTGCCTCCTTGTTCTCTGGCAAGGACTACTCCGGCGATCTGCTGATGTATCAAAGCCAGATCAGGACCTCCAGGAATGGCAATATTAACCTGTTTGCCCCTGGCGGCTTGATTAATGCTGGCGTGGCTTCTAACAACTCACTTGAGCACGATATTGGTGTTGTGACTGAGAAAGGTGGCAATATCGGCGCTTACGCTGACGGTAACTTCCTTGTGAACCAGTCGAAAGTGATTACGCAGTATGGTAGCGATATTCTGATCTGGTCCAATCATGGTGATATTGATGCCGGCAGAGGCTCCAAAGCAGCACAGTCTGTGCCTGAGCGCGTGGTCAGCATCAACGCCAACGGCGATGTGACTGTCGAGGTAAAAGGGGTGGCTTCTGGTTCTGGCATTCGTGCACAGACTTATGACCCAGATGGTCCTAGTGGTCCACTGCAAGGGCCTAAACTCGAAGATGCTACCGTTGCGTTATTCGCGCCGCGTGGTGTGTTGGATGCGGGTGAAGCAGGCGTAGCTGCGGGTAATCTGTTGGTAGGCGCTACACAAGTGCTGAATAGCTCCAATATTACCGTTTCAGGTACTTCTTCCGGGGTTCCTGTGGCAGATACGGGTAGTCTGGCTGGTGCAGCGTTAAGTTCTTCAAGTACTTCTGCAGGCGCTGCCAATACCATGACTGAAAATCTGGGTAATCAGATGAATAATCAAAGTGTCACGCCTAAAGAGTTGCCGCCTATCGTGACGGTAAAAACGATTCGTCTGGAGGATTAAACGCTTGATCGTAAAAACGCCCACCAACCGGTGGGCGTTTTTATTTCTGTGTGATTAATGTATTTTCCCGTTGCCAGCAAAGGCCTTGCGTAACTCACCAATCGCAAACACCTGTGCTTCCCTGGCTTTGGCGACGACATCGGCCATGCCAAAAAACTCATGGGTGACGCCATCAAAATGGCGATAACTCACAGGCACACCATCTTGTTGTAGCCGTTCGGCAAATGCGCGTCCCTCCTCATATAAAGGATCAATTTCCGCCGTGATGAGGGTGGTGGGTGGGAGTGCTTTGAGGGACGTTGCCTTGTCTGGTAACGCATAAGCGCTATCAGCCTCTGTGGCTTGGCTGTCGTGTTGAAAAAACCACTGCATCATGGCGGCATTCAGCGGTTTGGCATGGGCATTGTCCGTATAGGACGCATTCTGCGTATCGTTATTGACCAGCGGATAAATCAGTAATTGATGGATCGGCAGGGGTACATCCTTGTCGCGCGCCATCAGTGACGTCACCACGGCAAGATTGCCGCCAGCACTTTCCCCGGCGACGGCGATGCGCTGGTGGTCGCCATTCAATTCTCCTGCATGTTGTCGCAGCCATTGGTAGGCTGCGAATGCTTCATCGGGCTGGATCGGGAATGGGTGCTCGGGTGCCAGGTGATAATCAACCGCGACCACGATGGCGCGTACACCTTGTGCGAGCGCAAGAATCGATGCCTCATAAGTTTTGCTGTCGGCAAGCACAAAACCACCGCCGTGAAAATACAGGATGATCGGAAACGGTCCTTCGCCTGCCGGGGCATAGACATGGGCAGGAATGTTACCGAGTGGCCCGCCGGGCAGGCTGATTTCTTTGCTGGATACCTGTGCGGTGGCTGGGAATTGACCTCGTTCTTGCAACACGCGCTTGACGGCATCTGCCGGTGTTGGTTGCTCGCGTGCTTCAGCAGGCGACAGGGTTTCAATCGGTTTGCCACCTAGCGCGGTCAATGCATCCAGTACCAATTGCATGTCCGGGTCGGCTTGGGGTGGTTCAGGGAGAGGGGGCATCATTTCCGCCAAAGGAGCTGCACCTTCAATGCTTGGCACGAGGGCGACGACCTTGTCGAGTAAAGATTCATGTGTGTTTGCCATTGGTGTCCTTTCTTGCATACATGGTTCTAAAGCTCACACTGTAAGCGGCTCACTTTTTTGTCGGTATCAGGCATTGCGCAATCTCATGTAGGACAAGCCATCCGGCACGCTTTTGGTGCATGTGACTAGTAGGCAGGTCTGGTCATTGACCAAAAACTGTACCAATTGCCGCGGATTTAAGGTGGTTTTCTAGTCCGACCTGCCTAGCGTGTTGGTATGAAACTTAACATTGACAGCAATATAGATTGCTAAAGTATTCAGGATTTTATCGAGTCATAAAAACTTCGGAGTCCTGAATGAAATTTAAAAAAATGCATTGGGCGCTAGCCTGGCTAGGCCTGTCTTCCCTGAGTCTTCCTGTATATGCCGAGGTGGTCATTAGCCAGATTTATGGCGGCCAGGGCAGTGTCTATAACCAGGACTTTGTTGAATTATTCAATGCTGGTGCAGCCGCGGTGAATATCAATGGCTGGTCTGTGCAGTATGCCAGCGCGACTGGCAACGGTAATTTCTCTGCCAACGGTGTGACTGCGCTGTCTGGCATGTTACAGCCTGGCCAATATTACCTGGTGGGCTTGCGCAGTGCGGCCAATGGCCTGGCATTGCCTACGCCTGATGTGGGCAATAACGCTACCGACATGAGCGGCACGAATGGCAAAGTCGTGCTGGTAAATAATAACACTGGCCTGGCCTGTAACGGTGGCTCTGTGGTGTGTAGCCCGGCTCAGCTGGCACAGATTGTGGACCTGGTCGGCTACGGCACGGCCAATTTCTTTGAAGGGGCTGTTGCTTCGGCAATCAACAGCAGCACCGCTTTGTTACGCAAAAATAATGGCTGCCAGGATACCAACCAGAACGGCAGCGACTTTGTGACAGGTGCACCTGCGCCACGTAACAGCAGCAGTGCGGTGAACGTGTGTGGCGGTGGTACGGGCACCAATCAGCCGATTGTGACTTCTTGCCCGGCAGTGACTTTGCAAGTGGGCGAAGCGGATTCGGTATTGCTGCAAGCGTCTGATGCGGACAGCGTCGTCAATGCGGCAACCTTGTCAGCCTCTGCGCCAGCCGGTATTACATTGAGCAACTTTGTCGCCGCGGGCAGTGATGGTCAGTCAGCCAGTGCGAGCTTGCAACTGGATGGCAGCCTGCCAGCGGGTAACTATGCTGTTGACGTGCAGTTTGCCAACAACGAAGCGCAAACGGCCACGTGCAGCGTGAGCATCAATGTACAAAGCAGCAGCATTACCCGTATTTTCCAGATTCAGGGCAGCGCCTTGGGCGTGGACTCAGTGAGTCCACTCAATGGGCAGACCGTGACCACTGAAGGTGTGGTGACGGCTGTGTTCCCGGGTTTGAATGGTTTTTACATGCAAGATGCCAGCGGCGATGGCAATCCACAGACTTCTGACGGTATTTTTGTTTACCTGGGTTCGGGCGTGACACCGACGGTGAGCAAAGGCCAGAAAGTCCGCATGACCGCCAGCGTGACAGAATTCAACACCATCACCGAGCTGATCAATATCAGCGGCTTGCAGGTGTTGAGCAGCAACAATGTGATTCTGCCAACAGACATCACATTGCCGGAAGTGACCGAAGGCGATCTGGAAGCCTATGAGGGCATGCTGGTGCGCATCACCACGCCAATGACAGCTTCACAGAATTACTTTCAGGGACGTTATGGTCAGGTGACCTTGTCTGCAGATGGCCGCATGATCAAGCCTAGCAATATTTATCCGGCCAACTCAGCGGCTGCCGCACAACTGGCAGATGAAAATGCCCGCCGCCGCCTGGTGCTGGATGATGGCAGCAGTGTACAAAACCCCAACCCGATTCCATTTATCGGCGAAGACAATACCTTGCGCGCTGGTGACGTCGTGGAAAACCTGACCGGGGTGATAGATCATGGCCTGATCACTGCATCCAATCCGGGTCCGCGTGACTACAAATTGCATCCGACAGAAGCGGTGCAGTTTAGCCGTGAAAATGCGCGTACAGCGGCGCCTGCCAGTGTAGGCGGCAACGTTAAGGTGGCCAGTTTCAATGTACTCAATTACTTCACTACTTTCACCAACGGTGCCACGGCCAGTGGTCAAAGTGGCCAGGGATGCAGCCTGGGTAATAGCGTATCGGCCTCTAATTGCCGCGGCGCCAATAACCTGGTGGAGTTTAACCGCCAGCGTCAAAAAATTATCCGTGCACTGACTGCGATTAATGCCGATGTCGTTGGCTTGATGGAAATCCAGAATAACGGCACAACTGCGGCACAAAACCTGGTCAATGGCCTGAATGGTGTGTTGGGGGCCAATACTTATGCCGTGATTGCTGATCCAGCCAACGGCACAGGTACGGATGCGATCAAGGTGGCCATGATTTACAAACCGGCCAGATTGACGCCAGCAGGGGCTGCATTGTCTGATGCCAACAGCGTCAATAACCGTCCTACGCTGGCGCAAACTTTTCAGGCAGCCAACGGTGAGAAGTTCTCGGTATTGGTGAATCACCTCAAGTCCAAGAGTTGCTCGGATGCCAGTGGCGCAAACCAGGATCAGGGCGATGGCCAGGGTTGCTATAACCCACAGCGCCTGGCACAAGCCAATCAGCTCACCCAGTTTATCCAGACCGTTAAAAACCAGGCCAACGATCCCGATGTGATGGTGATTGGCGACCTGAATGCCTATGGCAAAGAGGATCCGGTGCTGGTGCTGGAAAACGCTGGCTTGCAGGATCAGATTGCACGCTTTAATCAGCAGGCCGGATATTCCTATGTGTTTGATGGTGAGTCTGGCTACCTGGACCATGCCCTGGCCAATGCCGATTTGGCCACACAAGTTACGGGTACGGTGCACTGGCATATCAACGCAGACGAACCATTTGTGATTGATTACAACACCGAGTTCAAACCGCAAGACCTCTATAGCGACAGCCCTTACCGTTCTTCTGACCACGACCCGGTCATTGTGGGCTTGCAACTGGTGAAGTCTGTGCAAGGTAGCGCGCAGCGTGACACGCTGGTAGGCACACCAGGTGACGATGTCATCACGGGTGGCGTGGGTGCGGACACTATCACGGGCCTCGCCGGACGCGACACCTTTGTCTATCAAAGCATGCGTGATGCGACTGACACCATCACCGACTTTACGCCAGGTGAAGACCAATTGCAGATCAGCGAATTGCTGCAAAGCATAGCTTATACAGGTAGCCAGCCATTTACTGATGGCGTGGCGCGCTGGGTGAGCGTGGCAGGTGGTGTGCAATTGCAAATCGACACCGACGGCACTGCCGGTGCGGCGACTGCCAAACCGCTGGTGACCTTGAAAGGATTAGCCGTGAACCAGCTGGACGCACAAAGGGATGTGCGCTGGTAATTAAATCATCAATAAAACCCTAATCAATCAATACCTTGTTTTTTAAATATCTAGTGAGAGGATAGTTTTATGAAAAAAATCAGTTTAATCGCAGCTTTGTTGCTGTCCAGCCAAGCCAACGCGGCCCTGAATGCCGGTGACATCATGTTCACCGCCTTCAACGCCGATGAAGATGGCCTGTCTTTTGTGACCTTTGTCGATATCGCCGCCAATACCACTATCTACTTCAGCGATAACGAGTGGACAGGCAGTGCTTTCAATACAGGCGAAAGCTACAACCAATGGGTATCCAGTGACGTTGTGAGCGCAGGGTCTGTGGTGCGTTTCTCCGCTTACGACAAAGCCACCCTGTCTGCCTCTACCGGCGTGTTGTCCCGTGTCACTGTCAGCGGCAGCAGCAACTGGGGGATTTCCAATTCTGGCGAAACCGTTTATGCCTACCAGGGTACTGGCGCCACCACGCCAACGACTTTCCTGAGCGCGATTACCAACGGCAAATTTACAACAGATGGTTCTTTGACCAACACAGGTCTGACTGCGGGCGTGAACGCCATTGAACTGACTGCCAAAGCCGGTGCTTCCAGCGAGCCTGACTACGCCGAGTACAACGGTGTGCGTGACGGCCTGAGCAATTTTGCTGATTACAAAGCGCAAGTGGCTAATGTCAACAACTGGAACGTAGACACCGTGAATAACAGTGCTTCTGCAACGTTGATCCCTAACACCACTGCTTTTACTGTCGCAGCGGTGACACCAGTGCCGGAAGCTGACAGCGTAGGCATGTTGCTGGCTGGCTTGGGTGTATTGGCCCTGGTACGTCGTCGTCAATCACGTTAATACTTGAATGAGTGCATGCCGTGATGCGTCACGGCATGTATGGAGAGAGCAATGTTTAAACTGAAACAATTAACGGCTTGCGTGGCGTTGGCATTGACTGCCGGTGCTGCCTGGGCCGAGGGTGTGACGGTGTTACACGTGGGTGACCAGGAAAGCTGGTTGTTGTCTGCGCAAGGCAATTTGCGCGATAACGCTGGTCAGGCCATTTCTTTTTACGGCGGCATTGACCGCCTGGCGTCTGTGATTAAAAATGCAGAAACCGCGGCGACCAGCCAGGGCCGCACTGTACTGAAGTTGAATGCTGGTGATGCATTCTTGCCAGGCCCGCGTTTCACCGCCAGCCTGAACAATCTGGCCAATAGCTACACCGATGGCGGCCAGGATTTTTACGATGCGATTGCCTTGCGCCAAATCGGTTTTGACGCCATGGTGTTCGGTAATCACGAGTTTGACCTGGGCCCGCAAGTGGCTGCACGTTTTGCCAAAGTATCCGGCAGCACCTATCTTTCCAGCAACCTGAACTTTAATGCCACCGCCGAATTCAGCGCCTTAAAAGCCAGTGGTAAGGTTGCGCCTTCCAAAGTGATTACGACCACTGCGGGTCATAAAATCGGCCTGGTGGGTGCAACGACACCTTTGTTGCCGAATATCTCCTCTCCAGGCGCGGTGAACGTGATTGGATATGACGCAGGCAATACTGAAGCGCAAAACTTGCAAGCATTGATCCCGCTGATTCAGGCAGAAGTGAACCGTCTGCGCAGCGAACAAGGCGTGACGACCGTTATCTTGATGAGCCATTTGCAAAATGCCGCGAATGAAATCGGTGTGGTGATCCCAGCCCTGACCGGCGTGGATCTGGTGTTGTCCGGTGGTGGTCATGAGTTGATGGTGGACCCTGATGATGCCCTGATCAATGGTGGCGTGGCAGCGACTTATACGTCACATCCAGTGAATGCCGTCGATGCACATGGCCGTACCGTGCCGGTACTCACCAGTCATTTCGGTAACCGTTATGTCGGCCAGGTCAATTTCACCATTGATGATGCCCATGGCACTTTTGTTGGCATTGAGTCCAGCAAAATGATGCGCGTGACTGGTGCAACGGCCGATGCTGACCGCGTAAGTGGCGATACGGCGATCCAGGCACAAGTAGTGACACCCGTGCTGAACTATATTTCTGCATTAAACGCACAAATCATCGGCACCACTGCGGTGAAATTGAACGGCCCGACACATACCACGTGTGCTGCACTGCCTTGTACCTTTGTGGCTGGCGTACGTAACGCTGAAACCGGCCTCGGTAACCTGGTGGCAGACGCCATGCGATTTGCTGGCAAGACTGAGGTAGCGATCCAGAATGGTGGCGGTATCCGTACCAATATTGCAACAGTGGGCAATGTGTCTATCGGCGATACCTTCAATGTGCTGCCTTTTACCAACCTGGTGAAACGTGCGCCGGCTGTCAATGCCACGCAACTGAAAGATTTGCTGGAACATGGTTATGGCGATACCAGCCCGACTGGCCGCGCCAATGGCCGTTATCCACAAATCTCCGGCATGCAAGTAGTGTATGACAGCCGCAACACGGCCAGAACCACCCAGGGCACGGGCAACCGTATTCAACGTGTGGTGCTGGATGATGGCACTGTGCTGATTGATGGTGGTGTGGTGATCAATAACAGCCGCACATTCTCTTTCACCACGATTGACTTTACTGCTGCAGGCGGCGATGGCTTCCCATTCGCAGCCAATGCCGTGGTATTTGAAGATAGCCCGTTCACCATTACCTACCAGGAAGCTCTGGCCAACTATATCCAGTCACCTAAAGCCGAAGGTGGCCTGGGTCGTCTGAGCAATGCCGATGGCGATGAAGTCACCGGCAACTTGTACGGCCTGGAGAACCAGTATGACAAAAGCGGCCGCCTGATTGACCTGGCCATTGCAACGACCACGCCTGGCGTGACGCGCAACGGCGCTGCCAGCCGCGACGTACTGGTAGGTACTGCCGGAGATGACATCATCAATGGTGGTCTGGGTGTGGATACGCTGACCGGAGGCGCTGGCAATGATGTGTTTGTGTATAGCAGCATGCGAGACGCCGGAGACACTATCACTGACTTCACGCCTTATGCCGACAAGTTACAACTGACAGCTTTGCTGTCTTCACTGGGAATTTCTGCCAATAGCGCACTTAGCGGTGCTTACCTGAGCCTGGTGGATGTGACTGGTGGCGTGCAGGTCATGGTGGACACTGACGGTGCCGCAGGCCCGGCAGTAGCCAAACCATTAGTGACCCTGAAAGGCTTGACCGCGAAACAAGTGTCACCCGCCAGAGATTTCATACTTTAATGTTTACTAAAGGAATTTTGCAATGAATTATTTAATGAAAAAAATCACGCTGGTCGCTTTGCTGGCAACGTCTGTAAGTATAGCCATGCCAGCCCAGGCGGCCATTCAATCCCTGCAGTTTGCAGGTCAGGTGGAGTCTGGTTATTACAATGGCACCAGCTACCAGGGCCAGTTCAGCTTTGATGATGCCGGTTTGCTGGCATCAGGCACTGAGTTGCTCAACCTGAGCAGCCTGAACTTCAATTTCGGTGGCAGCCTGTTTAACCTGGGCACACCAGCATTGGCCGATGCCACTGCCGTATTCCAGGACGGCGTGTTTACTGGCCTGGAGTGGTCTGTGGACTCAAACAGCCCGGCCATTGGCTTTAGCCTAGTAGCTGGTTATGCCGATACTTCAGATGCTTTCTTTGCCTATGACACCGCGTTGGGTTTGTCCGGTACCGGTAGTCTGGCCTATGCCGCCACTGTGCCAGAACCGACACAATCCGGCATGATTCTGGCTGGTTTGGGCCTGATTGGCTTGATCGCTGCCCGCCGTCAATCTTAAGACTACCCACGTCTGCAATGCACGACAAAGCCCGGTTCGCCGGGCTTTTTTTATGCCCCAAAAAAGGATATCAGGCAGGCATAGTCCGACTAGTCCGATCTTAATGTGTCTGCAACATTCGCTCTATAGACTTGCCACTCGAATTAACTCGTCAGCGAAGCTATGAAGAAAAAACTTGGTTTATTGCTTGGATTATTAGGGCTCAGCCTGTCCACGTCCGTGTTTGCCGCCTGGAATGCAGATTGGGCTGCACAACAAAAAATTACGATAGAGACCGCCAATATTAAAGAGGCTGTGAACCAGGCACCGGTACTGGTGCGCCTGCATTCTGGCAACTTTGATTTTACCGGTGCCAATGTAGATGGCGCAGACCTGCGTTTTATCGCTGCAGATGATAAGACGGAACTCAAATTCTCGTTGGAAAAATATGACGCAGTCAATGAGTTGGCTGTGGCATGGGTCGTGTTGCCGCAAGTATCTGCCGCTAATAAAGACCTGGCGATCAGCTTATATACCGGTAACGAAAGTGCCAAGGCAGCCAGCGATGCCCAAGCGCTCAATGACCCGGCCCTGCTGGCGCGGTTTGCTTTTTCAGACAATGCCTTGCTCAAGGATAGCGGCCCTAGCCAGCTGACTGCGAGTGGCAATGCAACGGTGCAAAAGGCCGGTCTGATTGCCGAAAGTGCCACGCTGAACAATAGCCCGCTGACCATCACTTTGCCAATGGCGCCAGTTTTGGCTAATGGTAGCACTTGGTCAGTGTGGTTAAAACCTGCCAACCTGCCGCAAACCGCTGAAATCTTTAAAAGCGGTAACGTCACATTGAAGCTGGAAGGCAGCGCTTTGGCATTGCAGGCAGGAACTGCAAGCACGCAAGCGGGTGAATTAAAGCCTGGCCAGTGGCAGCATATTGCGCTGGTGTTTCAGGGTGGCCAGGCCATTATTTATGTCAATGGCCAAGTCGCAGGCCAGGTGGCGGCCAGCGATGCACAGGCCGCAGCTGGCTTCACGCTGGGTCAGAATCTGAATGCCGAAGTGGACGAGTTGCAACTGGCTGTCACTGCCCGTAGCGCGGCCTGGTTGGCACTGGTAGCGCAATCACAAGGGGCGGATGCCAGTATCGTTAAAGTGACGGCAGCCGACGCTGAAGAAGAGGGCGAGGGTGGCGAAGCCAACTACATGGGCATCCTGATTGATAGCCTGACCGTCGATGCCAAGGTGGTGATTGGCATTCTGGCGGTGATGTTCGCTATCAGCGTCTGGGTGATGATCAGCAAAGCCCGTCTGGTGGTGCGCACCGATAAAGATAATGCCTTATTCCTCAAACGCTTCCAGCAAGCCTCTGCCAAGGACTTGCTGGACTTGGACAAGACCGGCACTTATGCCAATTCCAATCTGTTTGGCTTGTATAAAGCCGGTTTGCGTGAAATTAAAAAACGCGAGCATGACGGCAAAGTACAGTTAAGCGGCGCATCGATTGATGCCATCAAGGCAGCGGTGGATGCCGACCAGGTACGTGAAACCCAACGCCTGAACAGCATGATGGTATTACTCACCATCGCGATTTCCGGGGGGCCTTTCCTCGGCCTGCTGGGGACCGTCGTCGGTGTGATGATCACCTTTGCTGCGATTGCGGCGGCGGGTGACGTCAACGTCAACGCGATTGCGCCAGGTATTGCCGCTGCGTTGCTGGCCACGGTGGCCGGTCTGGGCGTAGCGATTCCAGCCTTGTTTGGGTACAACTACCTGGCCAGCCGTGTCAAAAACATCACCATCGCCATGCAGATTTTTGTCGATGAGTTCATTACCCGCACCGCTGAACTGTACGGTAAGGAATAAGGCCGCGAGATGTCAGAAGGCGTCAAGGAAGAGAACCAGCTCTACGATGAAATCAATATTACGCCCATGCTGGACCTGGCGTACGTATTGCTGGTGATTTTTATCATCATGACTACCGCATCCGTGCAAGGCGTCAAAGTCGATATGCCACACACCGTGAACTCGGCCGCACTGGCTAAACCGCAAATGCGCGCGATCACGGTGACCAGTGACGGCAGTGTCTACCTGGATGCGTTTCCGGTAGATATGGCGCAACTGGAGCAGCGTCTGGCTGAATATAAAAGCAGCAACCCTGAATTGCCCGTGGTGCTTAAAGGCGATGCTGCGGCGCATTATGAAAAGGTGTCTGAAGTGCTCGAAATCTGTAAACGGCTGGACATTACCGAAGTTGGCCTGGTGACCAAGAAAGTGGTGGAGTAAACCATGCAGGTACAAAACGACGCTCAACCTTACGACACCATCAATATCACGCCGATGCTGGATTTAGCTTACGTGTTACTGGTGATTTTTATCCTGATGACCACCGCTGGTGTGCAGGGTCTGACCATGAATCTGCCCAAGCCGTCTAACAAGCCGAGTACCGAAAAACACGATATCAAAATCGTGCAGGTGCAGCAGGGCGGCACGCTGACGATTAATGGTGTTGGTGTGAGCATGGCCGAGCTGGAAACGCAACTCAACCAGGCCAAGGCCATGGACCCCAAATTCAACGTCATGATTAAAGGCCAGGCGCAAGCACCTTATGCCGGTGTGATTGGTGTGATTGATCTGGTCAATCGCCTGCAAATTGAAAATGTCGGCCTGGTCACCGGCAAGATCGGGACATAAGCATGGCATTGCATGAAATGGATGCCGTGGCAGACGAAACACCAGTGCCTACCGCGCGTTTATGGACAACACGCATCGTGATTGCGTTGCTAGTGCTGGCTGTGTTGGCGGGTGCTGTTTATGGCATCAAAAAATTATTTTCAGGGGGCGCTACGCATAAAAAGCAAATCACTACAGTGAAGTTGTTGCCGGATACGCCGCCCCCTCCACCGCCCCCACCGCCAAAAGAGCCACCCAAGGAAACGCCGAAAGAGCAACCTAAGGAA